>JBFZEL010000081.1:0-10584 GCA_041306925.1 Lysobacterales bacterium | reverse complement strand
GGAAGCTCTGATTAATGCCATCCTGGCATTATCAGAGCGCGGCAGACGAAAAGTGTGATTTTCGACTGCCTTACAAATCAACGGCTGAGCGCCGCTGATTTGGCGACACTTCCATGTGTCGCGGGAACCTCCGATTAATCAGAGGTTCCTTAATTGGTTTTATTGGTTCAGCCAGGCCGCGTGTGGCTTAACATTGCGTAAAATCTTTCTATAAAGAGGGGTTGACGTACGGACTAAAAATGCGCTACCTTAAAGTAAGCGCTTACATTTTGGGTGGGTAGTATTTAAAATGTAAGCGCTTACATACACAAAAGAATTCTTAATTCAAAAACTTAGGTATTCGGGGAGCACAGAATAGTGAATATTAGAAAATGCCACAGGTCATCATTATCAGCCAGCATCGCCCTTGCGCTTGGTGTGTTTGCATTTCAGCCAGTCCTGGCGCAGGACGCTGAGACGGACGTCACTGAAGAGGAATCGTTTGCAGAAGAAGTTATCGTCACAGGTGTCCGCAGAAGCCTGATTGCTTCGATGGACCGGAAGCGGGATGCAATCGGTGTGGTTGACGCCATCACGGCAGAAGACTTTGGTGATTTCCCGGATACGAACCTTGCTGAGGCGCTGCAGCGCATTCCAGGTGTGTCCATCGACCGCTTCAACGGTGAAGGTTCACGGATTACCGTTCGTGGCCTCGGACCCGAGTTCAACCTGACCCTTCTGAACGGTCGCCAGATGCCGACAGCCGGTGGTCGATCCTTCGATTTCCTGGACATTGCGACCGAGGGTGTCAGTGCGGTCGAGGTCTACAAGACGTCGCGTGCCAACCTGCCGACTGGCGGTATTGGCGCGACGGTCAACCTGCTGACCTCCCGCCCGCTGGATAACCCGGGTCTCCGGGGTGCTCTCACGGCCAAGGCGCTCCATGAGACTTCGACCTCGGACGCAAATGACCTGGATGAAATCACGCCGGAGGTATCCGGTCTGTATAGCCAGACCTTTGCGGACGACACGATCGGTGTGCTGGTTTCAGGCTCCTGGTCCAATCGTCAGAACCGTGAGGAAGAGGCACACGTATCACAATGGTTCGAGAACAGGGCCGTGGGCTCCCAGGCGGCCATCACCGACAACAGCGAGCGCACCGATGGCCGAACCTGGTATCCGCAGGATGCCGGTTACGGCTGGGCCGAAAACGAGCGTGAACGGACCAACGCACAGGTGGCGTTACAATGGGCACCGAACGATGCATTTACAGCCACGCTGGACTACACCTATTCACAGACGGAATTTACCAAGAACGCAAACGGTTTCGGCATCTGGTTCAATGGCGCCGGCGCGACGGTCAATGGCAACATCAACGAGCGTGGTGTATTTACCCAGGTCACCGAAGCACAAGGCGACTACGCGACCGGAATCAGCCGCGACCACACCAAGAAGGACAACGATTCTATCGGTTTGAATCTGGAATGGCAGGCGACCGACTCCCTGAGTCTGAATCTTGACTATCACGACTCGTCTTCGGAATTGTATGGTGCGGGTCTGGGTAGCCTGCCAGGCAGTAGGGCCAATGTCATCATTGGTAACTCGTTCGATGGCGCGTGGTGCGAAGGAAATCCTGCATGGCCAGCGGACTGCGCCGCCGCCAACATAACGACCAAGAGCGCGAATTATTTCGCTGGCGGGATACCGACATTTGATATGGGTTTTCAAGGTCCCAACGGCGGCCCACCGCAGGATGAGCTTTTAGCCCGTGACATCGGTTCATTGTTCGGTCAGGCGTTCGATGACATCACCGATAACGACATACAGCAAATCCAGCTCAATGGTATCTGGGAAGGAGACGGTGGCGCCCTGAAAAATATCGAATTCGGCTTCTCAAGGGTCGAGCAGGATTTTCGTTCCCAGAGCGCCTATTCAGGACAACTGCCGGCTGGCTTTTGGCTGACCTCGGCGGGTTGGTGGGATGACAGCACATTTACGCGTGAGGAATTCTCAGGCCTGCTGGGCGATTTCGGCAATGCCGGCAACTTCCCCGTTGACTGGTACTGGACGGCTCCGTTCGACGCCGTTGTTGACGGCTATGAAACGGTGGGCGCCAATGACCCCGCGCTGGCAGGTTGCTGCTACTGGCCTTCCTGGGGCCCCGACTTCCAGGGTGATGGCCGCGGCTATTTTTGGCCCGGGCCCATAACCGGGGATTCGAAACTGAGCGAGGAGGTCACTGCGGCCTTCTTGCAGACCACCTTCTCAGACGAATTTAATGGGATGCCCGTGACCGCCAGGGCTGGTATCCGTTATGAAAAAGCCAGGGTCAAATCAAGTGGCCTGGAAACCCCTGCCACGGCCCTGGTTTGGATCGGTGGCAACGAGTGGATTTACAAATTTGCCGATGAGCAGACTCCTTCTAAGGGCGGTGGAACGACGGAATACTTCCTGCCCAGCCTGGATATCGACATGAGCTTTATGGAAAGCCTGATCGGCCGGTTCTCATACAGCCGCTCCATCGCCCGGCCACCGATTGGCGCCATGAATTCGACCAGGGAGTTTGTCGGCAATCCCAAGGTTGGCAACCGCTTCGTCAACGTGGGTAATCCCGAGTTGGAACCCTATGTTTCGGACAACTTTGATCTTTCGCTGGAATGGTACTACGCCGAAGGCAGCTATGTTTCGGTCGGGTATTACTACAAGATCGTGGACAACTTCCTCGTCAGCACCACGGTTGAGCGCACTTTCCCCGGTTTAACCGATGCGTACATCGGCCCGACGGCTCAAGCGGCAGCCGCACAGCTGGTGGCCGAGGGCATTGCCGTGACCGATCCGAATCTGTTCGCGCGTATGAACCAGATCCTCGGCAACCCCCCGAATACCTTCCTGTCGGATCTGCCCGGCGACCCGCTGGCCGTATTCGATGCCACGACGACCACGAATGCCGAGACAGGCAAGCTGCATGGCTGGGAGCTCCAGGTACAGCACCTGTTTAGCGACTCCGGGTTTGGCGTCATAGCCAATGCCACCCTGGTGGGTGGTGACGTCGATGTGGATCGTGAGGTTGCCGGAGAGTTTTTCGCCCTCGGTGGTCTGAGTGACAGCGCCAACTTCCAGGTGTTCTACGAGAATGACACATTCGCCGCCAGGCTCCTCTACAACTGGCGTGATGAGTTCTACAATGGCGGGGTCAACCAGGGTTCACCTGTGTTCACCGAATCATATGCTCAGCTCGATGCCAACTTTACCTGGTACGTCAGCGACAGCTGGACGGTATTCGTGGAAGGCTACAACCTCACCGAAGAGACCCAGAGAACCTATGCCCGTTACCCGGAAATGTTCCTGCGTGGTAACCAGTGGGGTGCCCGTTACGCTATCGGCGCCAGCTATCGCTTTTAATACCAAATCTTAGCTATTATGATGAAGCCGCTGTGATCGCAGCGGCTTTTTTTTGGGGTCAGAAGACGTAAGATGGATCACCCTGTCAGCAAAATTGTCATCGTGGGCGGCGGTAGCGCCGGTTGGCTCACGGCTGGCCTGTTGGCGAGTCAATTGACCGGGGATGCCGATGCACCTGTCGACATCACGCTGGTCGAGTCGCCGGATGTAAAGACCATCGGTGTTGGCGAGGGTACCTGGCCGACCATGCGCATGACTTTGAAAAAGATAGGCATCACGGAGACGGAGTTTCTCACCCGTTGCTCGGCCTCGTTCAAACAGGGCACGAAATTCGTGGCGTGGTCGTCGGGCAATGAAGACGAGCGCTACTATCACCCGTTCAGTGCGCCCGCGGGCTACGGCGAGTTGAACCTGGCATCCTACTGGCAGGATCAGAAATCACGGGTCAGTTTTGTCGATGCCGTGAGTTTCCAGGGACATCTCTGCGACCGCTACCTGGCGCCAAAGCAATTGGCAACCCCTGATTATGCCTTTGTAGCAAACTATGGTTATCACCTGGACGCAGGTCAATTCGCCGGGCTGCTGCAGGAACATTGCACGCAGAGACTCGGTGTCCGCCATATCCGCGATCACGTCACCAGGATCAATGGTGCCCCTGACAGTGACATCCGTTCGCTAAGCACTGCCAGTGGCGTGGATATCGAAGGGGACTTGTTCATTGATTGCACCGGTCTGCGATCCCTTTTACTGGACGGCCACTATGGCATTCCCTTTGTCAGCCGAGCCGGTTCGCTATTCAATGATGCCGCATTGGCTGTGCAGGTACCGTATTCTGAACCAGACGCCCCGATCGCGTCACAAACGACCTCCACGGCGAGACCGGCTGGCTGGATCTGGGATATCGGGTTGCAGTCAAGACGCGGGGTTGGCTACACCTACTCCAGCGCCCATACCGATGACGAGGTCGCTTTCCAGACCTTGCGAAAGTATGTCCATGCTACGGGGGGCCCTGAGATTGACACGCTTGAACCCCGCAAGATCAGTTTTGCACCCGGTCACCGCGAACAGTTCTGGCACAGGAACTGTGTCGCAATAGGCATGTCGGCCGGGTTCCTGGAGCCATTGGAAGCCAGCGCGCTGGTGATGGTCGAACTCGCCGGCCAGTTCATCGCCGAGGAGTGCCCGGCCGATCGCGGGAGCATGTCTCTCGTATCAAAACGCTTCAATAAGCTGTTCCGCTACCGTTGGGACAGGATCATCGATTTCCTCAAGCTCCATTATCTGCTCAGCCAGAGGCATGATTCGGAGTTTTGGGCTGATAACCGCAAACGGGAAACCATACCTGACAGCCTCGGTGAACGCCTGGAGCTGTGGCGGCACCGCGCGCCCTGGCTGACCGATTTTCCCTACCAGGATGAAATATTTTCCGCCGCAAGCTATCAGTATGTATTGTATGGCATGGGCTTCGACACGCGGGTCAGAAAGAACGCACATCATCTGACCCATGCCAACGCGGCCCAGCGGTTTTTCGTTGAGAATCATCAGGCCGCCAACCGGATCATTGCGGGCCTCCCCGTTAACCGGAGTCTGCTGAACACTATCTGCCGGCAGGCGCAGCCGGTATAGAAATCCAATCGGGCCGGTCAGGGTTGGCTCGCGACTTGACAGGAATACGCCATGACAAATCACGCTTTGCTTGACAACGTTTCGCATAAGGACCTGAAGATATTGCCCGGATATCGCAAGGGCCAGGGGTACGATGTCAGCACGAGCCGGGTGTTTCCCGTGGAGTTCGGTGAGTTGCAGATGGAGTACCCGATCGTGCTTACGCGCAACAAGGAGTCCGGTCATTTCGAACCCGTGGTGTTGTTGGGGCTGTCCAACAACGAAAACCTGTTTCTCGATGCGCACGGCTGGGATGCCCGCTATGTACCCCTGGCGATCGAGCGCCAGCCATTCCTGATCGGTTTCCAGGAAAGCATGGAATCAGGTATACCACAGCGCCGGCCCGTGGTTCATGTCGATCTGGATCATCCAAAAGTGAGCATGACGGAGGGAGAACCGGTGTTTCTGCCGCATGGTGGTGAAAGCCCCCTGCTCGAGCGCATCAGTTCCGTACTGCTGACCATTCACCAGGGCAACGAGATCAACCAGGTTTTTTCCAGGCTGCTGGTTGGTCTGGACCTGGTTGAGTCGTCCACCATGGAGTACACCCTGGCGAACGGCGAAAAGCACACGCTCGCGGGCTTGCACATCATCAACGAGCAGCGTCTGGGCGCACTCAATGGCGACGCCCTCGAAGCACTTCACCGGAAAGGGCTTTTGCAGGGCATTTACATGATGCTCGCTTCCCTGCCGAATTTTCGCAAATTAATCGATCGTAAAAATGCGCTGTTGAGTACACAGGCGAGGGCCGGCACATGAGGCATCAAAATGACTGCAGCTGATGTCCTGGCCGGCATGACCCCAATCACTGAACGCAAGCCGGGTCAGGGGCAGCAGGTGCTGGACGTGGTGGCCACGACGGATGAGCCCTTTGTGCTGCGCGGGCTGGCGTCGGATTGGACAGTGGTTCAAAAGGCAAATGTATCGAACCGTGAACTGGTCGGATACTTGCGCGGGTGTGCCGCCGATGTGCCGGTGCGCGCCTGCAGGGGGGCGCCCGCCAATGGCGGCCGGGTCTTTTACAATGACGATTTGACGTCGATGAATTTCGACCAGGTGGAAACCCGCTTGGGGGTGGTACTGGACGATCTCGAACGATACGAGCACGATGCTTGTCCACCCACCATCTACATGGGCTCGACAGAAACCGGGTACTGCCTGCCGGGCTTTGCGGCCGATAACCACCTCGATCTTCCGGATATCAGGCCCACGGTGCGAATCTGGCTGGGTAACCGGCACCGGGTGGCCGCCCATTACGACGTGCTTGAGAATATCGCGGTCGTGGCTGCCGGCAGACGGCGTTTCATCCTGTTTCCGCCCGGGCAGATCGCCAACCTTTACGTGGGGCCGATCGAATTTACCCCGGCCGGTCAGCCGGTCAGCATGGTTGACTTCGAGCGGCCCGATTTCGAGCGTTTTCCACGCTTTGCAGAGGCGATCAAACATGCCCGCACAGCCGTGCTCGAACCCGGCGATGCCGTGTATATCCCAAGCGCCTGGTGGCACCACGTGGAGGGCCTGGAGAGCCTGAACATCCTGATCAATCACTGGTGGCTGCCAGTGCCGGGTTATCTTGGCGCGCCGCTGGACGCCCTGTTGCATGCCATTCTGAGTATCCGCGAGTTACCCGCGGCACAGAAAAGGGCGTGGCGGGTTTTCTTCGATCACTATATATTCAACGCGGACGAAGAATTGGCCGCGCACCTTCCCGCAGGGCGGCGGGGCGTACTCGATCCTCTCGATGAAAACTCCGCGCGTAAACTTCGTTCGCTGCTGCGTAACAAGCTGAACAAGTGAAGGTCAAGGGTAAGATGGGCAGCATTTCCACAGAAACAGGGTCGGGGCGGTGAGCCGGGTTCGGCGTGTCATCATCGTGGGTGGCGGCACGGCAGGCTGGATGGCGGCATCCGGGCTGGCCAAGAGTCTCGGCGCGACCATCGACATCACCCTGGTGGAATCAGACGACATTGGTACCGTCGGGGTCGGCGAAGCGGTCATTCCCCTGATCAAGTCTTTTCATGCCCTGCTCGAACTGAAGGAGAATGAGTTTCTGCGCGCCGTCAATGGCACCATCAAGCTCGGTATCGAATTCGAAAACTGGGGCCGCCTGGGGGAGAGCTATTTCCATCCGTTCGGCGAGACCGGGGTCGAGGCCTGGGCGGCGCAGTTCCATCACTACTGGCTCAAGGCCCGCCGCCAGGGCGAGATGCAGGCGTTGCGAAACTTCAGCCTGGAGGCATCGATGGCACAGGCGGGTAAGTTTACTCTCGACTCGCAGCCGCAACCCCAATACGCTTATCACTTCGACGCCAGTCTGTATGCAAAATTTCTGCGCTCACTGAGCGAGGGGCAAGGCGTACATCGGCTTGAAGGCAAAGTCGTCGATGTAAAGGTGCACGGGGAAACCGGTTTTATCCAATCGATACAGCTGGAATCAGGTGAACAGATCGAGGGCGACCTGTTTATCGACTGCTCTGGTTTTCGCGGCTTGCTGATCCAGCAGGTGCTCAAAACGGAATGGCAGGACTGGTCTCACTGGCTGCGTAACAACAGCGCCGTGGCGGTGCAAACAGAATCAGTTTCACCGCCCGCTCCCTATACCCGGTCAACGGCCCGAGCCAGTGGCTGGCAGTGGAGAATCCCCCTGCAGAACCGGGTTGGAAATGGCCTGGTTTATTCCAGTGAGTATATCTCCGATGATGAGGCGAAAAAGGCCTTGTTGGGCAATCTCGAAGGCAAGCCGATCAATGAACCCCGCATCATCAAGTTCCGTACCGGCCGGCGCTCGCAGCAATGGGTCAGGAACTGCGTCGCGGTGGGCCTATCCAGTGGTTTCCTGGAACCGCTGGAGTCGACCAGTATCCACCTCATTCAAAACAGCATACTGCGACTGGTCAGGATGTTTCCGGCCGTGGAAATCGATCCGGTCGAGGTCAGGCAGTTCAACAATGAGACCACTGCCGAGATCGAGCAAATCCGTGACTTCATCATCCTGCACTACAAGATAAACCAGCGTTCTGACTCGAAATACTGGATCGACTGCAGGGAGATGGCGATTCCCGAGCCATTGGCCCACAAGATCGCCTTGTTCGAGAGCAATGCCCGCGCCGTGCGTGAAAATAACGAAATGTTTCGTGAGCGCTCCTGGGCAGCGGTGATGCTGGGGCAAGGCTTGCAACCCAAAGGTTACCATCCATTCGTGGATAACCTGAGCGATCAGCAATTGCGAGGCCTGATGGCCCAGGTCAGGACGAACGTCAGCCGCATCGTGGACGCGAGCCCGTCCCATCAGGAATTCCTGGCTCGATACTGAGCATGCAATAGACATTGTCGACCGCCTTGCCAATCACCTTGCCAGTCAACGGCCTTGCGCCGCTGATTTGGGGTCACGGTACTAGTAGATCACCGTCTGGATTGCCCGCGCCGGTATGGTCCATTCCGCCTCCTGATCGCCCACGTAGAAGTTAAAGCTGATCGGTTTGTCGGTTTTGTTCAAAATGATGGTGGCATGGGAACCGTCAGGGTTGGCAAAAGAAGCCGCCTGCAAGAAACTCTGGCTCACCGTTGAACTCACACGCCTGGCCCCGGGTTTGACAAACCTGGAGAAGTGGCCGAGATAAAAATAGGTTGGTGTATAGATGAGCTGGCCGGTTTTTGTATCGGCGTGTATGGGTGCAAAACAAAAATTACCCACGTGATTGGGGCCGCCCGTTTCATCCAGCAAAATATTCCAGTCGGTCCAGCCAACGACCCCCACATTGAAGTCATTGATCATATCGCTCGCATAGCGTTCGGCGTTCGGCCAGTATTGATAACGTTCGGTATCGAAGGCCTCAATCGTTCCCTCGGTGAACAGAATGTGCTTATCAGGAAAAGATTCGTGAACATTCTGCAGGTTGTTGTGCCTGGCATCGCTGCCTGTCCATACCTCATACCAGTGGTAACCGATACCCCAGGCGTACCTTGACGCCTCCGGATCGCTGAAGATGGTATTGGCCCGGTCGCCGATCAGGTCGCGGTTGTGATCCCAGACAATGATTTTCTTATCTTTGAGGCCTTCCCTGTGCATGGTGGGGCCCAGGTAAAACTTCAGGAAATCACGTTCTTCTTCTGCGCTGTAAATGGCCGATTCCCAGCGTTGTGTGGCCATGGGTTCGTTTTGCACGGTGATACCCCAAATCGGGATGCCTTCCTGCTCATATGCCTTGATAAACCGGGTGTAATAGTTGGCCCAGGACTGGTAAAACTCTGGCAGCAACTTGCCGCCACGCAGCATGTCCTGGTTATCTTTCATGAACGCCGGCGGACTCCAGGGACTGGCATACACCAGGAGTTCGCCACCGGCCGCCTCGATGGCGCGTTTGATCAGGGGGATGCGAAACTGCCGGTCGTGTTCGATGGAGAACGTATCCAGATCGGCGTCACCTTCATCGATATAGGTATAACTGCCACTGCTAAAATCGGTACTGTGGATGGAAGTGCGCGCCAGCGAATAATTGAGGCCATCGTCATCGTAATAGGCCTTTAAAAACTCGTCCTGCACCGCCGGTGACAATTTTGCAAACACCTCGGAACTGGCATCGGTAATGGCTCCGCCAAAACCGAGCATGGTTTGGAAACGGATCTGCGGGTTTACGAAAATTGATATTTCATTTTCCGTGGCTTGCTTGCCTTGCCTGAAAGTGGCTTCACCGGTTTCGGCCAGCCGCAGATCGGTGTCCCTGGCCGTGGTGAAAATCTTCGCGTTGTTGCGCGCGCCTGATGACCGGGTCAATTCTGCTTGCACGGCCTCTGCACCGGTTTTTGTGACCGGGGCGTCAGCTGCCGTGGCATCCGCCGCCAGGCAGCCGCCAAGCAGACCAAAGAGACATAGTAAGGAAGCGCTGCGATTGATGGTTCTCATGGGCGACCCCGAAATTTCATGAGGAATAAAAAATGTTTACCTGAGACTGGTTGCAGGCAGGTCGACAACAATTCTCCGGACGCGTTTTTCCCGCCGGAACAATGATTGGCTCCAGGCGCTGTCAAGTTCATTTCCCGGGATCACCAGCGTCTCAAAGCTGCCGGTCTCGATCCGTATGCTGCAACTGTCTGCCAGCCGGTAAATTACCGGTGCGCCACACAGGCTGAAAGCCAATGATCCGCCTGTCAGTTTCTCGGATTGCTGCGTGCCGCCAACGACACGTTGCCACGTGCGTTCGCCCGCTATGAACTCGGACCCGTTAAGTAAAAACGGAGCAAAGGAAATTTTTCCGTGCCTGACTCTTACGCCAAGCTCGATAAACCGCGTGATGATGTCTTCCTTGACCTGGCCTGTCATGCCCGGTTGTTGCACGCCGGAAAACCCCGTCGTATGTGAATACGGATCAACCGGAAACGCCCCGTAACGCGCCGGTGTTTTATACACACCCAGGCCTTCCCTGATGTCGTCAAAACGCTCCATCAATGCATTCAGTAAGCCTTCGTCACAGCCAGTTTCGGTGGCTGAAACCATGACCTCGGCGGTCGCGAGCAATAGCTTGGAGACCATGTGCCAAT
>JBFZEL010000080.1:0-5743 GCA_041306925.1 Lysobacterales bacterium | reverse complement strand
CCCGACCCTACCTGGTGCTGGGTATCGGTGGCTGCCCCTGCACCGGCCTGATGTTCCGTAACTCCTATAACTGGGACCGGCCGCCGTCCGCCTACATGAATATCGATGCCTATGTGCCCGGTTGCCCGCCGAAACCGGAGGCGATCATCAGTGCGGTCGTCAAGGTCATCGAAGGCTTACGCAGCGGCGCCCTGGTGCCACGCTGCCTGCAGGCTCCGGACGGCACGCCAACGGCGCAGGCACAGGGAATCGCCGGAACCGCGTGACAGGTGCAAAGAGGACAGGATGAACGCATTTGACAACATCGCGACGCTCCAGGCACAGCTCGGGGATTCGGTCCTGGCAGTGCAGCGCAAATCGGCCCGGCGGTTTTACATCGAGATCACGCCGCAAGCGCTGGAGCAGGCCAGCCACCTGATGCTCGAGACATTCGGGGCGCGTCTGCAGATCGCCACCGGTGTCGATACCAGCGCGGGCTTCGAGGTCATGTACCACTGGGCGCTGGATACGCAAAATACCATCATCACCTTGCGGGTTCTGGTGGATCACGCTACTGCGGAACTGAACTCCATCGCGCCGATGTATCCCGCCGCCGAGTGGATTGAGCGGGAGATCTGGGAATTGCTGGGGATCCATTTCAAGGGTCACCCGGACCTGCGCCACCTGCTGCTGGCCGACGACTGGCCGGCGGGCAATTACCCGATGCGCCGGAACCTTGGAGCGACACCATGACCAAGCGCACCATCGTCCCGATCGGACCCTACCACGCCCTGCAGGAAGAGCCCGAGTTCTTCAAGCTGCATGTCGAGGGTGAAACGGTCGTGCATCTCGATATCGAACTCGGCTACAACCACCGTGGTATCGAGAAAATTTCCGAATCAAAGACTTTCGAGGAAACCATTTTTTTAGTCGAGCGTATCTGTGGTATCTGCTCGACCTCGCACCCGATTGCCTGTGTCCAGGCCATCGAGGATGCCGGTGACATCCACGTGCCCGAACGCGCCCTGTTTATCCGCAGCGCCATCGGCGAACTGGAACGCATCCACTCGCACCTGCTGTGGCTGGGTCTGGCCGGTCACTTTATCGGCTTCAACACGATCTGGATGTGGGCCTGGCGGTTCCGCGAGGACGTCCTCAACATCCTCGAACTGATCACCGGCAACCGCAACCACTACGGCATGATGAAACCCGGCGGCGTGCGCCGCGACATCAATAAAACCGACATGCCGGCCATCCGCAAGCTGCTCGACGGCCTCAAGGACCCGCTCAGCATGTTCAGGGATGCGGTCATCCAGGACCCGCTGATCCATGCCCGCACCAAGAATGTCGGTATCCTGACACGTGAAAAAGCGATTGCCTATGGCGCACTGGGTCCGACTGCGCGCGCCTCCGGTTACGACATCGATGTGCGGCGCGACCATCCGCATGCGGCATACGGCATGCTGGATTTCGATGTCATTACCTGTCAGAAAGGCGACGTGTTTGACAAGGCGGTGGTGCGTATTCTCGAGATGTTCGAATCCATCCGCATCATCCGGCAATGTCTCGATCAGCTGGAAAAAATCGGCGGACCGGTCGATTCCAATCCGAAATCCGTGGCCGCGGGTGAAGGTATCGGTCACTACGAGGCGCCGCGCGGCGAGGTGTTCCACTACATCAGGAGCGACGGCGGCAACCGCCCGGTCCGTCACAAGGTACGCGCGCCCAGTTTCATGAATGTGCCGACCAACCGGGAAACCGTGTTGGGCGCATCGGTGGCCGATGCCACCATCATCCTGGCGGCGGTCGACCCGTGCTACTGCTGCACCGAACGCATGGCCGTGGCAGTCGACCGCAATAACGGTGACCACCTGCTGGACGCACGCGGCCTGATCCGCCTGTCCTGCGAGAAAACCGACCGCCTGATGGCGGAGACCGGCTTGCCGGGGCCGTCCCTACCGGATTTTTAGAGAGGCAGACATGGGCATCCAGCTATTCACCCATCCGCTCGTTTTACCGGTGGTCCTGCCGTTGCTGGCGGGTCTGCTGTGCCTGCTGATACCCGGCTTTGCCGGCAGGCTGCGGGCCATGCTGGCGGTGTTGGCCGCGGCGCTGGTGCTGGCCCTGGTCTGGCTGCTGTTCAAGCAGGTGGACCTGGCGTTGGATCCAGCACCATGGCTGTCGCTGCGGGTGGATGTGCTGGCTGCATTTATCCTGCTGGCCGTGGCATTTTTCGGACTGCTGATCGCGGTCTATTCGGTCGGTTACATGCAGGACCATGCGCGTCAGCGTGAATATTTTACCTACCTGCTGTGGACGCTCGGTGCCAGTTGCGGCGTGGTGCTCGCCAACGACCTGCTGTTGCTGCTGGTGTGCTGGGGCTTCCTCGCGCTGCTGCTTTACCTGATGGCCGGTCTTTCCGGGCCGGGCGCCGCCGGGGCCGCGCGCAAGTCCCTGATGATCATCGGCGGTAGCGATGCACTGCTGTTGCTTGGCATCGTCATTTACTGGCAGTTGACCGGCAGCACCCGCATGGACGGGCCCGCTGTGGCGCTGGACAGCCCACTGGCTTACACGGCATTTTTGACCCTGGTCGCAGCGGCTTTTGCCAAGGCCGGAGCGGTGCCGTTCCACACCTGGGTACCGGACTTCGGTGAGAAGGTCGATGCACCGGTATCCGCTTTCCTGCCGGCGTCGCTGGATAAATTACTCGGCATCTACCTGCTGGCCCGCTGTGTAATGAACCTGTTTGCAATCACACCTGCGATGTACGCGATGTTGATGCTGCTGGGCGCCATCACCATCATAGCGGCAGTCCTGCTGGCGCTGGTCCAGCACGACCTCAAACGCCTGTTGTCCTTCCATGCGGTCAGCCAGGTCGGCTACATGATCCTCGGCATCGGCACCGGCACCGCCATCGGTCTCGCTGGCGGTCTGTTCCACATGCTCAACAACACCATCTACAAATCCGCGCTGTTCCTGTGCGCCGGTGTCATTGAAAAGCAGACCGGCACCACCGATCTCGACCATCTCGGCGGCCTGGCCAGGCTGATGCCGCTCACTTTTCTGACCTGCACTGTGGCGGCCCTGTCGATCTCCGGCATTCCGCCGCTGAACGGGTTTGCCTCCAAGTGGATGATCTACCAGGGCATCATCGCGAGCGGTGCGGACGCAGGCCCCGGCTGGATCGTGTGGCTGGCGGTCGCGATGCTCGGCTCCGCCCTGACGCTGGCCAGTTTCGTCAAGGTCCTGCACGCGACCTTCCTGTGCAAACCCTCACCGCTGGTGCAGGCGACAACCATACGGGAGCCCAGCACGAGCATGTTGCTGCCGATGCTGGTACTGGCCGCGTTGTGTGTCCTGTTTGGTGTATTTGCCTTCCAGTTGCCGCTCGGTCTGCTGATCTTCCCGGTCGTACCGGCAGAGATACCCGGTGTCTGGTGGTCCGGCCTGGCAACGGTGCTGATCCTGACGGCGATGCTTGCGGGTGTCGGCGTGTACCTGCTGAGCATGCGTGGCGGCAAAGTGCGCCGCGTGCGCACCTACATCGGCGGTGAGCAGATGCAGGATGTCTACCTCAGCGGCGCCGCGCAGGCCGGGCAAAGAAACGTCGAGGTCACCGGTGTCGATTTTTACAACACCATCGAGCAACTGCCCGGTCTGCAAAAATACTACGCACTCACACGCGCCCGGGTATTCGACCTGTACGACATCCTCAAAAATGGCTTCGATTACTTCGTGCAGGCGCTGCGGTCGTTGCACAGCGGCATTTTGCCAGCCTACCTGAGGTGGTTCCTTGCCGGTTTGCTGGTGGTGGTGTGGGTGGTAACGAAAACGGGAAGCTGACATGACTGAAGTACTTGCATTACTGATCCTGCTGACGGTGATCGCTGCGATCATCACGGTGCTGACAAGCAACCTGCTGTATGCGGTGATCAGCGTGGGGGCGGTCGGCTTCCTGCTGGCCATCGTCTACATGTTCCTGGCGGCGCCCGATGTGGCGATCGTGCAGATCGGCGTCGAAGTGGTCAGCCTGGTGATACTGATCCGGGCCACCCTGGGCCGGGAAGTGCAGCAACAAAAAAACGACCACACGGTCGTGGGTGCCGCTTTTGCCGTGGCTTTCGTGGCGGTGATCGGCCTGTTTGGCATCCAGGTGTTCAACCTGTTTCCGGAATTCGGCAACCCGGTCATGGATCGTTTTGCTGACACGCCGTCACAGGTTTACCTTCTGACCGGCCTGGCGGACACCGGTGCGCCCAACCTGGTGACAGCCGTGCTGCTGGACTTCCGCGCCTGGGACACGCTCGGCGAGGCCACCGTATTGTTCTGTGCGGCGCTCGGCACGGCCGCCGTGCTGCGCAGAAATGCCCGCATCAGACCAGGAAAAGACAAGGATGAACCATCATGAGCACAAGCCGCAAATTGCGCAGTGAAGGTATGGGTATGACCGTCAACACCGTGACCCGCTGGCTGAAGGGGCCGATTCTGCTGTTTGGCATTTACCTGGTCCTGTACGGCCACATCACTCCAGGCGGGGGCTTCGGGGGTGGCGTGGTCATTGCCAGCGCTTTCATCCTGATCACGCTGGCATCCGGTGAGCGCGCCGCGCAGCAACTGTTCAGCAAGGGCGTGGCGTCGCGGCTTGACAGCACCGGTCTGCTGATCTTCCTGGCACTGGGCTGGCTGGGCACTGCATGGGCCGGGGCTTACTTCTACAGCAACTTCATCGACACGCCCGAAGACGCCCTGTTCACGCTGCTGAGCGGCGGGATCATGCCGATCGCCAACCTCGCGCTGGGCCTCAAGGTTGGCAGCGCGCTTTTCCTGGTATTCACTTTGCTGACAGCGTTTCAGATAGCCGGTCATGAAGTGGACGACCAGCAAGTGGACGACCAGCCAGGCACCGATGAGCACCAGGCGGAGGATGAATCATGATCTATTCACTCTGCCTGTTATTGATACTCATCGGTCTGTACGGTGTGGTGGTCAGCCGGCAGACACTGAAAATTGTCATCTGCCTGCTGATCATGGACCACGGCATACACCTGTTGTTGTTGCTGATCGGCTATCGCCGCGCAGGCGCCCCACCCATCGTTGATCCGGCCATCAGCATCGCGGAGTTTGCCGGCGGTGCCGTGGATCCGCTGCCGCAGGCGCTGGTGCTGACCGCCATCGTCATCGGCCTGGGTGTACTGGCGCTGATGGTGGCCCTGTGTGTGCGTCTGTACGAACGCTTCGGCACCTTCGATGTGACCGAAATCCGCCGTCTGCGAGGCTAATGCAATGGTGATGGGATACAGATGATGAGCATTGATTACCAGACACTGATGCCGTTGTTCGTTGCCATACCGCTGGGCATGTCTGTGCTGGTCCAGCTGGTCGCACGACGTCAGCGCGTACTGGCCGAGATCCTGACTGTCATCACCCTGCTGCTGCTGGCACTGATGAGCTGTTACAGCGTCGGGCACAGCGGGATCTACCACCTGGGTGGCTGGCCCACACCGGTCGGTATCGATATGCGACTGGACGCGCTGGCAACGCTGTTGTTGCTGGCAGTCAATATCGTCGGACTCGCCGTCAGCCTGTATTCGGTCGACTACATGAAGCTGTTCAGCGCGCGCAGCCATTTCTACAGCCTGTTCCTGCTGATGATGGCCGGTATGAATGGCGTCGTCCTGGCCGGCGACCTGTTCAACCTGTACGTTTTCCTCGAAGTCGCCACCATCGCTTCCTACGCGCTGGTCGCGTTTGGTTGTGCCCA
>JBFZEL010000079.1:0-3193 GCA_041306925.1 Lysobacterales bacterium | reverse complement strand
GCCGACCGTCGCCGCGCCCAGCTGGCGGCGCGCTGGGAGCAGACGTTCGGCGACTACAAGCTCGATGCGGTCTATTTGCCAGTGTTCCGCGGTGCGCAGCTGCCCGACTACGCCAGCGTCTGGAGCCCGGTCAACCGCAACACCGGGAAGGTCATCGGCATCGACCCGGCGCTGACCGGCTGGGTCGACCCCTCGACGCGCATCGACGAAGACGAGCACGGCAGCGGCGGGGGCGGCCTGCGCCTGACCCGTGCCGGCGCGCCCTTCGATTTCGGCCTGACGCTGTCGCGCACCCGCCAGTCGATGCCCTACTATCAGGTCGATTTCCCCAACAACACGCTGACGGCTGTTCATCCCTACAACACGTTCGCCGGCGCCGACATGGAGATCGTTGCCGGCGGTCTGACCTGGCGCATGGAGCTCGGCTGGACCGACGACGTGCCGGTGACCCTGCCCGACGGCACCATGGACAAGACCCAATCGCTTGACTGGATCGGGGCGCTGGAATTCTTCCCCGGCGGCCGGGATACGCGGATCAACCTGCAACTGGTCGCCCGTGCCCTGCGAAACGACCAGACCATTCTGGAACTCGACGAGTATTACGGCGCCAACGGCGAGGTCGAGACCCGGTTTGGCCAGGGCCGATGGAAAGCCGCCTTGCGCTTCGCCGCCGGATTCAACGTCAACGATGTCTACCTCAGCCCCAGGGTGAGCTACGTCGGCTGGGAACCGCATGAGATCTATCTCGCCGGGCATTACTTCGACGGCGAGGACCGAACACTGGGCGGCTTCCACCAGGATCATTCGCTGATTACGCTGGGATTGAGAACGCGTTTCTGACCCGGTGATGCGCGCAAACTTTGCCCGTCTGTTCGGGCGATCAAACGGAATGCGGCACAGGCTTTTGGCTTGGCCGCTGGCCTTGACGTTGGTTGTTCTGATCCATGTCGTCTCCGTGGTGGTGCTGTTCAAGCTGCATTTCAACAATGCGCCTGAAGTGTATTACCCCGATGATTCGCCCGCTGTCATCGTGCGAAACCAGTTGCGAGCGGATTTCCCGAGTGACGAGGTGCTGACGGTTCTGTTTCGAGCAGACCAACTATATGGCCAGGATTTCCTGCAACGTCTGAATCGTTTGGCCGAAGAGCTGGGCAAACACCCGTTGATCGACCGGGTTTTGACGGCCACAACAGTGGAAAAAATCTCGGCGACCGACGACGGGTTTGCGGTCAATCTGCTGATTGATCCGGAACAACTCGATGATTCGGTGCCAGAAACTCTGCGACAACGTGTGCTGGATGACCGCTTTGCGCCGGAAGCGCTTGCTTCAAAAGACGGCCATTACATGGCCATGGCTGTCCGCCCGATTCCATTGGACGACAGTCTGCAACGCAAGGAGATCAAGCTGCTGGTGAATGCTGCGATTGATTCTGCCGGTTTGCGCGAGCATTTTGCTGGCGACGCCGGTCCTGTCACGCTGGACGTTGCGCAGTTGGATTCTATCCTGCATGACACCATCCTTTTCGTTCCGCTCACCTCGGTTATCGGGCTCGCCCTGCTTGGCTGGGTGGTCGGCAGGTTGCGTCCGGTGGTGATCGGAGCGGTCGCGATGTCGACTGTGGTTTTGCCGACCGTCGCGGCAATTGTCGCTTTCGGTCAGCCATACACCATGGCAACCGCGATCCTGCCCAGTCTGCTCGCCGCCTACACGCTGGCTACCCTGCTGCATCTTTATGCGGGCATCCAGCGCGGGCGGATCGCCCTGCTTCCAAGACCGGGCCGGATTGATCGCGCGCTGTCCGAAACCCTGAAGCCCGGTTTTTTCAATGTTTTGACCACGGGCGCAGGCTTGTTGAGTCTGACGCTGGTTCCCATTCCTCCGATTCAGGTATTTGGCATGGCCGGGGCATTGGGAACTGTTCTGGTCTTTCTGACGGTGTTTTTTCTTGCTCCACCGTTTCTGCTGCATTGGGACATCCACCGTTGGCCGCGTCGATCTTCCGGATTTGGCCATGCCGGCAAGCTGGCTTCGCGCCTCGTGCGTTTCAGTCTGCGCCACCCCAAAACCATCATCATCGGCGCGATCGTTCTGGTTGTCGCTGCCTTTCCCTTAACGCAGCGCGTGCAGGTCGAGTCGGATCTGCTGACTTTTTTCAAACCCGATCACCCGGTCAGCCGCAGCACGAGGCTGATCGAGTCCGAGTTGTCAGGCGTCACCACACTGGAAATATCGCTCAAGGGAGCAGGGCGGGATAGTCTGGCCACTGTCGAAACATTGCGGGTCGTGCGTGAGTTCCAGGAATGGCTGGAGGGGTTGCCTGAAGTCGACCGAACCATCTCCATGGCTGATCTGGTCGAAGAAATGCACTGGGCAATGAATGGAGAGGAGCCTGCTTTTCGAAGCCTGCCCCCGACAGACCAGCTTCTGCGCCAGTATCTTTTGATCTACGACGGCAGGGATTTGTATGAGCTCGTCAACCGCGACTATGAGCATGCACGAATAGTCCTCAACCTTAACGTGCACGGTACCCGGGAAATCAAACGCGTTATCGGGACGATACGGGCACACATGGAGCAGCAACCGCTGCCAGGCATCCAAGTCGATATTGGTGGATTTGGACGCCTGTTCGCCGATCAGGAAAATCTGCTGGTAAGCGGCCAGATAAACAGCTTTCTGGGCGCCTTCATTCAGATCTTCATGTTCATGGCGATTCTGTGGCGCTCGTTTGGCGCTGCTGCATTAGGCATGCTCCCAAATCTTGCGCCGCTGTATTTCATATTTGTACTAATGGGGGTGGCGGGGATATATCTCGATATGGCTACCGTCATGATTGCCAGCGTCGTCCTTGGCATCACGGTCGATGACACGATTCACCTCTATCATGGTTATCGCGAGCGTCTGAAAAAAGGCTTTTCACCGGTTTTTGCAATCGCCCGCAGTTTTGAATCATCGGGGCGGGCGGTTTTGGCAATTTCGGTGCTGCTTGTAGCGCAATTCGGCTTGCTTGCAACTTCAGCCTTTGTTCCTACTGCAAATTTCGGTTTGATGACAGCGGTGGGCTTGCTTGCCGGCCAGTTTTTTGAATTACTGATTTTGCCAGCACTGCTTCTGATCAAAGACGGGCGCAAACTCAGGCCGTCACAGCGTTAAACAACGGGGGATTATTTCATCCCGATCTTCGCCATCAGGTCG
>JBFZEL010000078.1:0-5999 GCA_041306925.1 Lysobacterales bacterium | reverse complement strand
TCATCAACTCAAACCGCGGCACTGAAAGCAGGAACAGCGAGGTATTCCGGGTAGCCGGTCTTTATGCGCGCAATGCAACGTATTTCCCGGACTTTGATACGGACCTGACCCGGCACCTGTTGACCTATATCGAGGGCGATGAACGCGCCGGTTTACAGAAAGCGACCCGGATCAATCCGGATATCGAGGACTGGACCTTTACGGACCTGTATGGCAGCAGCCGCAACCTGAGCGGCAGTATCGCGAATAACGCCGCTGCACTGGATGGTGCCATAGCCGGTAACAGTTCTGAAAAACTGACGTCCAAATCCGTGCTCCCAAGCCGTTACAGCCAGGCAACGATCCAGCATTTAAACAAGCTTAACCAGAAACGGGAAGAGCAAAAAGCGGGAACCGTGACAGTTGAAGAACTGGGCGAGGCCCCCGCAGCAACCACACCCATCGATCAGGACGACAAGGGGCGCGACTAGGTTCAATCCCCCGGCTCAGCAAACAGCCAGGCCAGACCCAGGCGGAATGCCTCGGGGGTTGAGGATAAATGGGTCTGACCTGCCAGCGTGCGCACCTCGAGAGCCCATGGTCTGGATCTCGCCGCCTGCCAGTGGCTGGCCCATTCCAGCGTGGATCGACGAATATCCGGTTCATCAAACTCACTGCTTGCCACGAACAGCCTGCTGACCGGCGCCGCAATCTCCCCCTCGCCGTGCCACTCGAGGAAGAAGGGCAAATTGCTGTGCAGCGCCGGATTGCTGGCAATATGGCCAAAAAAGAGTTCCGGTTTTGTCAGCGCGTTGAAAAGCACAAACTGGCCGCCGATCGAATGCCCGAACAGAACCCTGCGCGACGGGTCGGAACGGTAAGTGTTTTCGATCAGTGGCAGAAGTTCATCCTGCAACACCGCCTGGAAGACCGCAGCGCCGCCCCAGAAACTGAATTTTTCCGCAGGCGCCGTGTAATCCGTCAGTCGCCAGTTACCCTCTTTGAAAGTATCGGCGCCATAGGATATGCCCACCAGGATTGCCGCCGGGGATTCATTGCCGAAACGCAGGTAATGATGATGGGCGGCCATGAGCGGAAACGTGTTACCGCCATCGAGCAGGTAAACCGTCGGGTATTTTTGAGCGGATTCCCGGTAATCCTCGGGCAGATCGACAAAGATGTGAAACGGACGACCCAGCTTTGTCGATTTCAATTCGTGGTATTTCACTTCGCCCAGGGATTCCAGCAACTGTGAATCCAGGGTGTCGGCCAGTGAGGCAACGGCTGACGAGAGCATACCGATGGCCACAAGTATCAGGTATTTATGTCGCATGGCTTTTCTGAATCGCCTGTTATTCCCGCAGCGACTCACACACGGCAACATTGTCGTTGGCCACGCGTTTGATCGGTACGCTCCCCCGTCGCCCGATCGAAGTAATGTCGTACTCGACGGTAGCCGAGTTGCAATTCTCGAATGTCAATGTGATGGATCCATCTGCACCCGCAGGATCGGTACGCTGAACCTCGACCGCTGTATCGAACAGACCACCTGAGGTGATTTCAATATCCATCAGCGCGCGGTTACCGTCAAATGGTCCGATGGCAGTTATCCAGCGATGACCGGGGTCACCCAGGCTGGCTTGCGCACCCTCTTGCGGAAGCACCGTGTCATAGGTAAACCAGGCGAGTGAGACGGCACCGAGTTCCGGGAATACCGTGATAAAAAAGCCCTGCCCGCTGGTTGCCGGGTTGTACCAGGCGTCATTCAACCCGGCATTCATGCGAAACTCCGTGCAGACACCTGCAAACACACATGCCGCCCATTCCGGGTGATCGATAAACGGGTTTCTGTTGCCCTGGAAGGACGCGACCGTCTCATGGTGACGGATTTCAACCAGGTCAACGGGGTCTTCCCGATGCCATTGCAGTAAAACAGACAATAAACCCATGTAGCCCACGGCCTCGTTAACACCCGTGTTGGACTGGTCCATCAACGCACGGTCATCGGTGAGGATCAGGTCAGGCTCCGGATAACCGGTCGTACCGTGTGTGCCGCCCGCATAACGCACATCCATGTACAGCAGGGCACGTGCAACATCGCCACGGCGCCCCACCCAGGTTTCCCACCCCCCATCGGTGTAAGCACCTTCGGTCCAGTTGGAATCGCCAGGATATGTGACGTCTGTGCCACCCCTGTCATTATTCGCCTCGGTCGGATATCCCTGGCAAAAGTTGCGGCAATTGTCATAGGGCTTGTTAGAACGAGCAAAGTTGTAATTGGTATCGGCCAGGAACAGGTGGTGCATGTCAGTGTAGGGATAGTTCAGGCTGGCACCGTTGTCGGGAAATCCGTAAGACTTGGGCCAGGTGTGCTCCCGGTCGTAGAAGTCGTTGCCGCCGTGCAGTTTCGGAAAGGTTGCATTGCGGTAAATCGTGATGATGTTGTGCGGGTTGTCCTGGTTCTCATCGGCCATCTCGAGGACGTCCCAGGTATCCGTTGCGGCCGAGGTATAGGGAAAACGCTGATGGTCATCGATGATCTCGTGAAGTGATTCACGCATCGCCTGGGGTGAAGACTTGTCAACGCTGGCATAATAATCGGTGTCCGCGCGGGCGGTAATTGGCGCGGCGCTAAGCAGCATAAAAAGCACAACAGATCGATTCATACTGGCGTCCTTTCCCTGTGGTTCTGATTTTACTACGCATGTCGGGGAAGAATCTTCAATTCATATGGACAAATGCTCGGTCAGTGCAGTCATTCACTGCGTCAATGTTATAGGTGACTTTGGCAATGGTGGTGCAGCCAGGTGACTACAGCTGAAAACTGCGCAGCTTGCACACAGCCAGTTTGGTTTTGAAAATAAAAAGGGCCGCTTGCGCGGCCCTTTTGCCAAACAGCTTTAGCCTGGGCCTGATTAAATCCTTGCCCTTTGACGCATGCCCAAAAATACAAGGCCCAGGGCGAGCAATAACAAGCCTAACGTTGAAAGGGCGGGTACCGGTATCATTTTCGTCGAGTAAGTTCCGCCACTTATCAGGGCAGCCATGAATGCCTTGGAGTCATTTGAATAACTCCCTTCATTATCCTGCCAGTCCGCTTCCAGCACCCACAGCACGCCTGCGCCCTGGGGGCGAATTGCAAACGAAACCTCGGAGGTGCCAATCAAACCACCCAATGCTGTAACCTCGGCTTCACCATTGACGATCGCTGAAATGTCGTAGCCACAGCCTTCCAGGTTACTCGGAGTCTCTACCAGGCCGCTGTTGGCCTGCCAGAACGGATGACCTGGGTTGAGTTTGAGGGAAGGCATTACATTATCGGAACAATCGCCAAACCGATTAACAGGATTGGTGTAGGCAGTACCGTAAATTTCGTTATAAACATCTGCGGCATTGGAATATTCGGAGATTATCACTCCACCCGCATTCAGGTACGCGAGCCAAGCTGCCCCGTTTCCCGCTGTAGCACCCGAGCGTGTGACCAGCAGCGCCTGCGTGTCACCATCCGGCACACACCCGGAAACTTCGTTGAACGGACCTATTCCCAGGTAGAGATTTGACCCGGATCTTGAATGGTTTCCGCAAAACATCAGGTCGGGCTTTAAGGTCTGCGCGAAAGATATCGAGGGAAGACTGAATATTGTGGTTAAGAGACAAAGGGTGACGAGGGCTTTCTTGAACATTATCACTGTCCTATTCCAGGGAAATAGCTTATTTTTTCTTATTTTTATTTACTGATCGAATGTTAAATTCAGTTTATAAGTATGTCAATTTATACATGAGTCAATTCCAAAAAATGGATCAAAATATACCGTTGATGAACACAGTTAACCTGACCGCTGATTTGCGCATCCGGATCGGAACCGGTTTAATCCGGGCCATCATTTTCCTGTGTTTCGGCGCGCTGATGTCCACGGCGGCTGCCGAAACCCGGGCGGCGGGAGCCGACCTGAAAATCGAAACAACCCCCAGTGCGCTGCTCGGTGAGCAACAGGCAAGCCTTTACGAAAAAATACTGGCGTCTGACAAACCGGTCAGCTGGCAGGTCTACTTGCCTGCGAACGACCCGGCCAAAACACCCGGTGTCCTGGTCTACGTCAGCCCGATGGATACGGGGGCGATCGATCCCCGCTGGCGCGAGGTCATGGACCGGCAGAACCTGATCTATGTCTCGGCCAACGGCGTGGGCAACGAGATACCGGTCCTGCGCCGGATGGTCATGGCAAACCTGGCGGTCAGGATGCTGGCGCAACGCTACGTCTTTGATCCCGGCCGGGTCTACGTATCCGGTTTCTCAGGTGGCGGCAAGGTGGCCAGCCTGCTGGCGACCCAGTACCCTGAAGTCTTTAGCGGTGCGCTGTACATATGCGGGGTAAATTTCTGGAAGGAAGACCAGACGCCCAAGGTCGAACGCGTGCTCAAAAACAGGTTCGTTTTTCTGTCGGGTTCGAGGGACTTCAACCGGATGCAAACCCGGCGTATTCAAAAAAGCTATATCGAAGCGGGCGCCGAACATACCAGGCTCATCATCGTGCCAGGCATGACGCACGAACTTCCGGATGCTGCTTACCTGACCGAGGCGTTGCTGTTCATGGGTGGCCAGGATTAACCTCCGGATATCAAATCACGGGTCATCAATTCACCAGCCACGCATGCATTACACTACAGAAAAGACGAAACCCAATACCGGATTGTCGCTGGTCCGCGCTGTGAAAGCCCGCCCTTTATGGTTAACATGCGCACCTCGGGCAGCCATCAACAGGAGCAGATTCCGTGACCCCAGAAGCCTTCGTCGAACAGTTTGGCCGCGTCAAAGCCAGCGCGATACTGCGCACCAACAACCAGGAAAAGGCAGCGCAGGCGATGGAGGCCGCAATACGCGGCGGTTTCCGCATCATCGAATTCACACTGACCATCCCGGGGGTTTTTGAACTGGTGCAGGATTTTTCCCGGCGCGAGGGCCTGGTGGTGGGTACCGGGACGGTCATGACTGCTGATGAAGCCCGGCAATCGGTGGAAGCCGGCGCGCGTTTCCTGGTTTCACCGGTGGTTGACGAGGTGGTCATTGACGCCGCCAGGCAACTGGCTGTGGCCTGCGTGCCCGGCACCCATACGCCGACGGAAATGTTACGCGCCCACCGCGCCGGCGCCCAGTTGTGCAAGCTGTTCCCAAGCCCCAGCGGCGGACCTGACTGGGTGCGCGCCGTGCTCGGACCGATGCCGTGGCTGAAGATCGTGCCCACCAATGGTGTCGATCAGCACAACGCCGGGGCGTGGCTCGCCGCCGGCGCCTATGCCGTTGGTTTCGTTGCGCCCCTGTTCGTGGCCGCGGACATCGCCGCCGGACGCTGGGACGTCATCGAGGAACGTGCGGCCAAATGTATTGCCGCCGTGCAGACACGCCACTGAAGAACTGACATCAGGGTGGTACCCCTTCAGGCCTGGCGTTCTGACTGGTAAAGCGCAGTGATAAAACCGCTCGCACGCGGATAGGATTCAACCCAGCGTTCAATGTCGGCCCGCATCGCCGCAGGTGCACGCTGCCGGTCGACCCGCACGGCATCGGCTTTCCCGCGTCCGAATTCCGGCGGTTGCAACCACAAGGCAGACAAAGCGGCGAAGGTGATATCGACGTAGCTGATCGATTCATCGCCAAGAATGGAGACCCTGCCATCGGCCAGCAATGCATCGGTTTCTGCCAGCAAGGTTTCGATGTGCTGCACGGCCTTGGCGTAATGGCCCTCTGTAATGCTGAAAGCCTTGCGCAACAGGGCGCGTAACACGGGAAACGCGGCGATGACGAGGTAACGTTGCCAGCCGGGTATCGATGGACTGTTGCAGCCCCACGCGTGCTGCGTCAATTCACGGTCGCTGAGTACGTGGTAGTAGACCCAGACCTGCAGGTCCCTGCCGTAGCGGTCGAGTCTCTTCTCAAGTGCCAGGCGCTCAGGTGTCGGCTCGAGAAAACGCGCCCGGTCGCCCAGTTCCGCGGCATAAGCACCCCATAAATAGCGCAGGAT
>JBFZEL010000077.1:0-5052 GCA_041306925.1 Lysobacterales bacterium | reverse complement strand
GCCTGCACCCACGCGGATCTGCAGGTGAAAATCACGCCCGCTGCCAAGGATGTCAGCGCCCAACAGCCCGGCAGCTTCAGCCGTTGCAATGGCGCGCCCGAGCACCCGCAGCGCCTTGGGGTACTCCGAGCGCAGATAGATGTATCCCTGGGTTGCACCCACCGCCAGCGCGCAGATCGTCATGCCTTCGATCAACTGGAACGGGTCGGCCTCCATCAGCAGGCGATCGGCAAAGGTGCCGGAATCGCCTTCATCCGCGTTCGCCGTGACATATTTCTGATCGGCGGGGGTGTTCAATACCGTGCGCCATTTGATCCCGGCCGGAAACGCCGCACCGCCGCGGCCACGCAGGCCTGAGTCGACTACCGCTGCGACGATGTCCGCGGGCGATTTTTCCAGCGCCTTCAACAGACCCTCGTAACCGCCGCTGCGCCTGTAATCGTCGAGACTCAAAGGGTCGATCCAGCCGGCGCGGCCGAAAGTCAGGCGGTCCTGGCGGGCCAGCCATTCGATCTCCGCCACCTTGCCGAGGTATAACGGATGTTCGCTCAAGCCGGGGAAGCCGGCCTCGAACAAGCCCGCCACATCGCCCGGATACACCGGCCCAAAGGCGTGGCGGTTACCGTCCGCCTCGATTTCCAGCAGTGGTTCGAGCCAGAAAATACCACGTGAACCGTTGCGCACGACGCTCAGGTCCAGTCCCCGGGCCCTGGCATGCTCCGCCACAGCCGCGGCAACGGCATCCGCACCAAGGGCGCAGGCGGTGGTGTCTGCCGGGACAAAAACCTTAAGCATGCTGCATATCATCCAGCAGGCTGTCAAAGCGCTCCGGACCGACCCTCGCGAAGACCTCGTCACCGATGCGCATTGAAGGTCCGCAGGCGCAGTTGCCGAGGCAATATACCGGTTCCAGTGAAAAACGGCCGTCCGGCGTGGTGTCGCCATAGTCGATGCCAAGGCGATTTTTGACATGTGCTTCGAGACTGCGCGAGCCGACCGCCTGGCAGGCCTCGGCACGGCACAGTTGTATCGTCCTGCGGCCTGCGGGTTGGTAGCGGAAATCATGGTAGAAGCTGATGACGCCGTGCACTTCAGCCCTTGAAAGCCCCATGCCGCGGGCGATTTCGGCTACGGATTCCTTCGGGATAAAACCGAGACCCGCCTGGATTTCGTGTAACAGGGGCATCAGCCCACCCGGGATCGCCGCATATTTTTGCACCGCGCCTGACACGACGGTGGTCGGGATTCCGTTTGAATAACGCATGTTTATTCCTTCCGGCGATCAGAACACCGTGAAAATTTTCAGGCAATTTAACCCCATTTCACTGCATAAACAAATATAATGCCACCCGCTGCGGGGGATGCCAGTGTGACCATCCAATTCAGAGAGGCTTTATTTTGATCAAGATTTCGGTGAAAGACCTGGACGACCGGGTGCATGAGATCGAGGCCCGTGATGGCGACAGCCTGATGGAGACACTCAGGCAGTACGCATGGGGCGTACCCGCCATTTGCGGCGGCCTGTGCTCATGCGGCACCTGTCACGTTTACATCGACGAGACATGGCTGGACCGTTTTCCGCAACCGGACCCTGATGAACAGGACCTGCTCGATGTCTTTGACAGTTCGCGGGAAAATTCACGTCTGAGCTGTCAGCTCCAGTTGCGGCCCGAGCATGCGGGGTTAAAACTCAGCATCGCACCGGAAGAATAACGAAGCGCTTTTCACCGCCCGGGAACGCCATTCATGTCGACCTTGATCGACGCTGCCCTGTTGGGAGGTGCAGCCATCTTCTGCAGGTAACCGATGCTCATCGCCATTTCGCTATCGAGGAATGGCCGTAGCTGGAACAGTCTCAGCTCGCCACGCAAAAATCCGAATTCGACATCCACCGGCGCGGGCTTGCCGGCGTCATCGGTAATCGCCGGAAAATTCTTGGGCAGGTTCTGTGCAAAATCGATGATCTGTTGGATTTCCGCCGGTTGCAGGATGGTGTCACTGCCACTGACGGGTAACAGGATCAGGCCACCTGTCGGATCAGGCACCTTCCGCCAGGGCGCGGTGGCAGTCGCCACCGCCCGCACGCTCGAGCCATCCAGCAAGATGCGCAGGGATTCCGCAGCCTGACCGTCCAAAGCCCCACCAAGTCCTTCGTTGACGGCGACCGAGATGACATTACGGTTACCCGTATCGATGTCCTGGGTTACCAGTACACCGGATTTATCCGCTGCCACGGATTCGAGCAACAGTACGGAGGTGTACACGTGCTCCGGTTGCGTCATGTGTAACTGGCGCGAGGCAAAGGCGCGGGCGGTAAAAGGCGAGGCCCAGGCTTCGCTGATGGCCTTCTGCAGGTTTTCATGACCCACCACGTTGGGCAGGGTCAGACCTGCACCGGTAAAGCCTGCAAGGTCCTCGACATTGGTATCAGCGCGGACAAAGACACCCGGCGGGTCATACGAACCAAAGGTTTCTTCCATGGCGGTTTTCAGCTTTTCCTTGAAGCCGGCGCTGAACGGTGTATTGAGCACGATAGCGTGGAGCTC
The DNA here is from genome assembly GCA_041306925.1 of Lysobacterales bacterium. Lineage (GTDB taxonomy): Bacteria > Pseudomonadota > Gammaproteobacteria > Xanthomonadales > SZUA-36 > SZUA-36. The sequence goes on along the minus strand of JBFZEL010000077.1, from coordinate 2,506 downwards.
GGCACGAAACGCCTCGGTCCTGCTGGCGCGTTCCGGGTCGTCGGCCGGGATGGCGGCCAGTTCTTCATAGCTTTTGACCATCCATCTGAAAACGCTGCCGCCACCCCCCGGATGGGGCTGCTCAAAAACTTCCCGGCGGAAAGTGCCAAATGGAATCGCCACGCCGCGGGATACATTGCCGGGGTAGCGCGAACGCAATTCGCCGAGGTTGGCGGTCTTGGGGCCAACGGTCCGGCCCGCGTCACGCGCACGCAAATCATCCAGCGACAGCATTGCGTTTTTCGTCAGGTCGAGTTTTTCGAGGTCGGCATTGATGACCAGGCCATTTGTCGCAGCCTTGCCCTTGAAGACTTTATTCCAGCTGTCTGACCAGGGTGAAATCTCAACCAGTCCCGATTTGCTGACCGCCAGCACGACCCTTTTGCCATCGTGTTTGGCCAGTTTGGCAATGACCCCGGCGTCGACGGTGACATGTGGAATGCCCAGGTTTCTCGCCAGTATCTGCACATGTGAGAACGGATTGCCCTCACCACCGGTCAGGATACCGGCCACCGGCGGCAGGTAGGACAAGGTTTCGGGTAGCAGGTAAATACCATCCGCCCTGAAGTTTTCCAGTTCACCCAGACCCGCTTTAACGTGCAGAACGCCATTCGCAAGACCCGGATTTAACGCGGTGAAACCCACGTCGATCACTTCATCGAACAGGCGGTGCTTCACATCTGCGAGCTGGTTTGCATCATGTGACAGGCCATCCAGCACTTTTGCGAATACCAGCAGGGGGCTGCCACGCAACTGTTCCTGGATGAACAGCGTGGACTTGGGCTCGATCCCGGCAAGTTTTTCCATGGCCTGGTAGAAATGCATGCGCATGGCCTGGGTTCCCCAGCCGGGGGCGCGGCCCAGGAAATTCAGTTCACGCATATAGGTATCCAGGCCAACCGCGTCCGTGCTTAACTTCGCGATTGTTTTCTGCGTCTCCTCGAACAAACGCGCATTGATCACACCCGTGCCAAAAGCGGCTTGCGCGGCGGACTCGAGGAAGCGCACCCGCTGTTGGCGGTTGGCCGTCGCCAGCCCGGTGTGAAACGCATTTGCGGCGTTGAAGTTTGCCACTTCCACCCGCAAGCTGAGATCCAGTATATCCAGTCGCACCGGGGCTGAATCGACACGTGGCAGCGCCGTGCGCAGATCGGCCAATAATTTGCCAGTGGTCCTGAACTGGCCGGCAGGCTGTGTGTCACTGCGCAGTGCGCTGGCAGACTCTGACAACAGCTCCTGTAACCAGGGTGCCGCGGCATGGCGGGCCGCCATGCTCTCGAGTTCCGTGTCCAGTGGCGCGGCCTGGTAGATAGCGTCGATTGCAGCGGCGAGTTCCAGGTAGGCCTGTTGATCGGCATCACCAGGGAGTCCCGCGGCGTACTCGCGGACACTTGCAGCATCTTCGACGCCGGGTGTGCCGTGGATCTTGGCGCGCAGTGTTATGAAGCCGGCATCCTGGTCGGAAAGCGACGTGGACAACTTTCGCACTTGCTGGATCGAGGCGTTGTTGACACCGTGCGGCAGTAGCCTGACACCGGCCCTCAAGGCCACAAAAGCCGGGCCGATCCAGTGGTCGCGTGCACACATCTCGAGCAACAGTGAACGCGCCGCTGAACGCTCATCTGCCTCCTGGATCGCGCCCCGGTAAAAGCGGGCGTGCCGCATGATCCAGCCATCGTCGGCGCTGATCAGGAAGCGTTCGATCAGGATTTGTGCGTAGCGGTTGGCAAAATCGGGGTCATCCACCCAGGCTACAGCATCCAGACCCGCCAGTATATTGGCGATCAAATAGCCCTGCTGACGCAGTTCGAGGGTTTTTTCACTCCAATCCCCGTGTTGGTAGCCGCCGCCGCGATCCAGGCAGGCATAAGCATAGGGAGGCCGGACGCTGCCGTCATTGCAGAACCACTTGAGCCTGGCAAACGGCCCGCGCTGCTGGTCCTGCATTTCAAGAACCCAGTCCCGGTATTGCGAAATATCGGCGGGTATTTCCTCAGCCAATCCCGCGCACGGAACCGTTTGTACCAGTCCGGCCAGGATCAAAGCCAAAATCTTACGCATTTTTGTCTCTCCGGCATGGGTATCAGCGTCCATCCCTGCGGACTTGAACCCGACGGCATTGTGCAAATAATTGTGACGCGCTGCAATAGATAGCCTGCCATTGTCTGACCGGAAACGGCGATGGCATGTGCCACAGCCGCCCATACGGATGACCGTCTCAATGCAAAAAGCCATCAGAACGTTTCAGTAACGGCAAACAGAAGGCATTTTAAGTTTTGGGGAACGCTGACCGGCCCTGATCGCGGTGCACCGGTTTCGGCCTGGCAAACGGGTAATTTCACGATTGGCGTGACAATCGCCGTGTGTCCCTGAGGTCGCGTCTATCCGGCTGCTGCGCTGTAACCACAGCGCAGCAGCCAGCAGATTTCAGGACTTGAATTTCGCTATTTCGACCACTTGGTCCTTG
>JBFZEL010000076.1:0-9395 GCA_041306925.1 Lysobacterales bacterium | reverse complement strand
TATAGATATTCGGCACGCTTTCTGCGCGCAGGATTTTCCACGCCTCGGTCGCTGCCGCCTCATCATTGCTCATGATGACGAAAACGGTATTGGCGGGTTCAAAATGCAGTTCTCTTGCCTTCGCCTGCACCCGCTCGAGGGGTAATTGCACCGCTCCTGGCAGGTGGAACTGGTTGTAATAGCGTTCTTCACGGACGTCCAGCGGGATAACCTTGACTTTCTTGTCGTCCCTGTATTGCAGGAATTCTGCGGACGATATCTGCACTTCGCGATTATCCAGCCTGGCCTGGCTTTCAACCGCCACCGCCTGCCAGCGGTCCGCGCTGGTCGGCTGGCCAATCACTAGGTTGGCACCGGCCAGGGCAACAAGCACTGCGGCGACCGCTTTTGACCAGCGCGGAAGTTTTTGCACGGGGGTGCCGTTGGCCAGGGCTTCAACTTTTTCCACGACCAGGAATAATAAAAGCGCGACTATGACAATACAGATGACGACGATGCCATAACTGGCATTGAACAATTCAGGCAAGGTAAAGCGGCCCATGTTGGAACTGTCAAAAAAGGTTGCAAAGCTGCCAACGGTCTCGCCAAACAGGTAAATACCAAAAAGCACGCCCAGCACGAACATCACGGCGTCGAGCTTGCCGGTCGCCATCCCCACCAGGGAAGTGCCAGGGCAAAAACCGCCGATGATGAAGCCGACACCCATGATCAGACCGCCGACGATGCCGGGCCACAGGTAAGTGGGTGGCACCCACACCAGGTTGTAGTCGAGCAGGCCCAGGCCTGAGGACAGGAATACCAGGGTCATCGCCACGATGATGGCGGTGAACATGACCTTGAATACCCGCATATCCTTGAAGTAGAACTGGGCGGCCAACAGTTTGGAGTTACCAAAACCTGCGCTCTCCAGGGTCATGCCGAAGGCGATCCCGATCAGCACGTAAACCACGTAGGAACCCCAGTGTCCGAACAGCTCAGCGAGAGGCAGCGGAAATGCAAACATGACAGACCTCCTCAGTTCCAGCACTTACGGAAAAAGTAAGCCAGGGCATAGGCGCCGGCAAACACCGCGAACATGAAGGCCCAACTGCCGACCGACAGGACCGCGCCACCGGACAATGCCTGGCCCGACGTACAGCCCCTCGCCAGGCGTGCGCCATAACCCATCAGGGCGCCACCGACAAAAGCGAAAAACCAGCGGGCCCCGACGCCAATCCGCGGACCCTTGTTGGTTTCGATTTTCATGCGGCGACCGAGCAAACCGGAGATAAGGCCGCCCAATATGACCCCGATCGTCATGAACACGACCCAGTCGTCCAGCGGGTTGGCGTTGCCGCCTGCCATTTTAAGCAGATAGGCAACCTGGTCGATGTGTCCGGGGTCGATGGCGTTTTGCACGTAGACCAGCAAACGGTTCAAGCCACCCGAAGCGCCGAGACCGGAGCCGGTGATAAAGAAGGCGAGGAACAGCACGATACCCAGCAGGGTACCGGCCAGGTACGGGTTCAAATAGGCTTTGGCCCTTGATACTTGACTCATTTTGACTCTCCTTGTGGACCTGCCGCAGCCGGACCAGGCCCGTGTTTCTCAACCGTATCCCAACCAACGATCATCGACTTGATCCCCGCGGCCGGTGAATGACCGGTGGTGGTCAGGTAAATATGCATGACCATGAATGCGGCAAACGCCCACGCCACCAGCGTATGGACCAGTGCCAGCACCGGCAGCCCGCCGAGCTCTGCGGCGATATGCGGCCAGCGCTGCAGACCCCAGATCAGGACACCGGTTATCACCTGCGCCGGCAACAGGATATTCAGGATCGCGAGGTAAGTGATCTGTTGCAGCGGATTGAGCTTTTGATCCCTGGATTTCTCCAGCGGATGCGCGGCGCCGGCAAAAATACCCTGGCTGTAGTACATGGCCTGGGCCAGCGAGCGATGGATGAAGCCCTTGGGTTCCGGCAGGTACTGGCGAATCTGGCCGCTGGCGAGGTTGTAAAACAGCGCGAGCGCGGCGTTGATCAGCAGTATGAAGCCGAGCACGTTGTGCACGTTCACCACGTAGCGGAAGCTGAACATACCGAAGAAGTGCGGTTTGTGGATGATCAGGCCGGTGAACAGCAGCAGCATGATTGCACTCGCCTGCAGCCAGTGCCACAAACGCTCGTAGGCATCGTACATGTGGACGCGCTCATAATGGCGCACCACCGGCGGCCTGCGGCGGCAGGCAACATAGCGTGCCAGGGCGTGCACGCTGACACCCAGCGCAATACCGAGGAACATCAACAGACCCAGCAGGTCGGCCCAGCTCTGGGCATGCAGGCCGATGACGTAATAACCGGCGCGATGCGCGTCGGAAAGAAAACTGGCACTGCCGTCGGCAGCGGTCGTCACCTCACCGGTAAGCTTGACGCCGGCCATCGCGACCGTCTGCGGTTGCGTATTGCCTGGCAGGTAGTCCGACAGGGGGAACGACTCCGCCAGCAACGAGTCGCGGTTGTGGCAGCTCGCACAATCGCGGGTCGCCTGCTGGCCATTGACAACATTGTGGCTGATGGCAAAGGGCGTGATCTCACCGTGTATCTGCAAACCGGTCAATCCGACCGCTGCCAGCCGTTTGCTGACCGCAGCGACAGCGGCCGCATCGACCAGCCGCAATTCCGTGCCCGCCAGTCCGCCATCGGCGTTTGCATCCAGGGCGGCCAGCAGGTCGGGATGATAGTCGCCATCCAGGAATAGCGCCTGTTGCAGCTGTGCTCTTGACACCGGCATGAGCGGGTCGCCCGCCGTCCAGTACCAGCTTGTCACCAGGTTGAACGGTGCCAGGCGAAATTCGCCGTTGCCGTTGGCCCTGGGAAGAATCAGGGGCCTGAAGCCCTCGATCAGGCTGTCCGCCGCCACCGGGTCTCCGCTGACGTTTCGGTAATGTCGCAAAGGCTGCGCATCTTTATCCAGCATCGTCCAGTCCACGACCTGCAAACCAGGGCCGTACAGCTTGGGTACATGACAGGATTCACAGGCGAGCGACTGGAAATGACGTGTCTTGTAAGGCAGCCAGTCATGCACCATTTCGGCATCGTGACATGACTCGCAGCGGCGCAGGCTGTTTTCCGTGTCCGCCGCGGCCAGGCCCAGTGTCGAGCGGCCCTTGGCAAACTGGTGCAGCGGGCGTAGCAGGTAATCGGCGTTGGTCAGGCGGCGCGGATCGAAGTCGAGATGGACCGGCCGGCTTTCCTCGCGCTGCCTGAAATACACCGGGTTATTCAGCGAGTAATGGCAGTTGACACAGCCAAGCACGCGGTCGGTATGGACATCGAACGGGTAGTCCAGGGTTGCCTTGTCGGCGATATTCAAACCGCTATTCAATAATTTCTGGGGCGAAATGATCTGACCGGTCCGGTCCGTGTTGTGCCGCCGGTTAAGGTCTGCCGGTATCGTGAGCGGTATGTCCAGGCTGTTTTCGGCAATGCCGTGGCACAACGCACAGTTTTCGTCACTGGGCTTGCGGATCTGGAGCAGGCCTTCCTGCAGCGCACCGTTGGCCTGGAACTTCGCAGCGTCCCATTGCCATTGCCCGTCAACCTTTTGGAGGATCTCCAATGACGACAGCGAAGCTGAATTTGCCCAGGCGAAGTCACCATCGGCCAGTGCCGCCGCGCGCGCGCTGTGATCGGTGACGCCCGTATGGCACAGCAGGCAATCCATGTCGACGAGACCGGCGACCGGCCCGCCGCCGACGTGCCTGCGGCCATAGCGCTTCAGCCATTTTTCCAGGTCCATGTCATTACCCGGGGTCAGGCCATCGGTATCGTAGGCCAGCGGATCCCATCCACCAAAATAACCGGGACCCTTCTGCCAGGCGTGGGTATTGTCCCCATCGCCGATCTGGCTGGCGCCGGCATCGGCGTGGTCGCTGTTGGCCATGATATAGGAGGTCTCGTGACAATCGCCGCCGCAACTCGTCATCATCGACATCGGCAATCCGCTTGCTAAGACCCGGTTGCCCTGCGCATCGAGTATCGGCACCTCGGGGTGCAGGCTGTTGGCTGTTGCTGACAGGCTGAAAACCAGCGTCAACAGTCCGCCCAGGATGGATACTTTCACGTGCCCGTTGTGCTTATTCTTGTGCTTATTCATCACCGGCGTCCACGTGTTTATCAATCATTCGCTTGCGTGTCCGGCTGCCCTGCTTGATGGGGTCGCCGTCGTAGCCGAGCGCCTGCCAGTCCATCCTGCCGCCTTCCGCGTGACAGGCCTGGCATTGCAGCGCCCTTTCCTTGGTCGCGACCATGTGCGTCGATGGCCAGAACATTTCGGTTTCAGCAAAATCATATTTACCGCTGTAGTCCAGCCCCGAAAATTCTTCGCCAAGCCGGAACGCCTTGTCCCAGTCGAAATCGGTCCAGAAACCACCCTGGCCCGAGGTCACCGGTTGCAGCAGGTAGTTGTATTCCGTGTCATAAGGCTGTTTGGCGCGGTGTATCTTGAATGGCCATATTTTTGCGTTGGGATCGCGGATATCACCACGGGGGGCGTTCATGGCGGTAATGCCGCCCTTGTTGATCACATCACCAAGCAGGTAACGGTAAGCGAGGCCGTTGGACCAGCGGTACTCGGGGCGCAGGTTCTTCTCGTAGACGAATTCGCCCTTGATCTTGAGGTAGTGGTGCGTGTCATCCTCGCGGTTGGGGTCGCCGGCCTTTGACCAGTCCCAGTGGGTCTTGGTGGCCTGTTCAACGGCGATTTCCGGGACGTGGCAGGTCTGGCAGGCGACCGTATCGGTGTGGGCATTGATGCGGTCGTCGTCGTGCAGTTTCGGATTGTGGCAGTCGCTGCAGGCGATCTGGTTCTCGTTGTCGAGGCTGACCGAGGTCGAACGGCCGCCGATGACATGATCCCTGGTCCTGTGACAATCGACGCACTGGAAGTCATGGCGCCCCATGTGCACATCGACGCCTTCGGTCGGGTAATACAGGCTCTCATCCAGGTCGCCGTGTTTGACCGCGTTGCCGCCACCGCCACGGAAGTGGCAGCCACCGCAGTTTTCGCGCTTGGGAACCGCGACGCTTTTCGCTGCCGTCAGCAGGTCAACACCTTCGACCGGCAGCCCCGCCTTGCCCTTGCGGTAGGTGCCTGAACTGTCATGGCAGACGAGGCAGTCGATACGCGTTTGATCGCCGAAATCGAAATCTGCGGTTTCCCAGCCATAGCCCGCATGGCAGGCCGTACAGGAAGCCCAGTTGCCCTGCACGCCGATACAGAAGTTATTGATGGTATTTTTCTTGCCGGTGGTAAACAGACCCTCGCGGCCTTCGATTGCAGTGGGTTCGGATTCCCATTTCCAGTGCGCCGTTTGCAGCATCTGCTCACCGGCCGTTGCATGGCAGCTGAGACAGGCCCTGGTCACTTCCGGGCCGGTTTTAAGCTCGCCCAAACCATCGAACAGGTTTTTGTGGTCCACGTGCTCCGGGCGCCTGGGCACGTTTTCCCAGGGATTATCGAGGCTGGATTCCGCCTGACCCGTGAAATACCAGACCGGGACCCCGATCAGCAACAGGATGGCGACAAAGCCGGGTAACCAATTACGTTTGCTTGTATTCATGCCGTTACATCACTTATTTCGAAAATCGATTCTTAATATTAGTATTTTATAATATATAGGTCCCGCAGTAACCGGCTGTGCGTTAAAAATGCGCTTTCACTTGAGGTAGATCAAGTCGCAGCGAATCGCTGCAACCAGCGGAAAATCAATTCTTGAAATATCGACAGGAACCGGGACCGGTTCCTGTAACAACTGCACCTAACAGGCGGGTGCGGTCATGGCCCGTCAACACCATGCAGACAGGCGTCGGCATGGCGCAGCCGAACCTTAATCCATCTCCAGCATCAGGCCCTTCAGGACCAGGTCCGCATAACTGACCAGGCCGATGATTTTCTGGTTTTCGAGCACCAGTGCGCGCGACAGGCCAAAACGGTCCAACAGTCTTGTGCAATAGCGGATATCCATGTCGGGGTGTACGGAGATCACCGGCTTGGACATGATTTCATAAATATTGACGCGGTTGGGTGAATTATCACGGGCCAGTACGTGCTTGGCCATATCCCGAAACATGACCACGCCATATTCGTCGTCCGCATGTCTTTTGTCCACGATCAGCGTGCTCGTTTCCGGGTATTTCATGGCTTTCAGCGCCTCGGTCACGGTCAGCATGCCATCGACGATGTCCAGTTCGGTTTTCATCACGTCGCGGACGCGTATGATCCTGTCGAGCTTTTTCATATTCTTTCCTCCACTACCCCTGACAGTGCGGCGATCTGGTGCCGCACACCGATGGCGTCTTCCACATCGATCTGGAAGGCGATACCGGAGCCGGGCAGGTCGTCAAACTCTCCCACAATGGCCACCTTTTCCATGATCTCCCTGCTCATGTGCTCCTCGGCCAGCATCAGGATCACGTCGACGTGGCGGTCGATGCTCAAACCGAGAAAAGTCCTGGCCGGCTTGATACCTTCGCCGCGCGCCTGGTTCAGCACCGTGCAACCGGTGACCCCCGCTCCGCGGGCGGCGTCCAGGATGACCTGGGTTCTCTCATCCTCTGCCATGATAATAATAAGTTTAAAGTGCATGTCGTTACCTCATTGTAAGAATAAATTATGGAAGCTCTGATCAATGCCATCCTGGCATTATCAGAGCGCGGCAGCCGAAAAGTGTCATTTTCGACTGCCTTACAAATCAACGGCTTTACGCCGTTGATTTGGCGACACATCCATGTGTCGCGGGAACCTCAGAATTAATCAGAGGTTCCTTATTTCTGTTCACTGCTTTTTTTCAATCGTCTTGCTTGCCATTCACCTAATTGCGCATATGCCATCACCGCTATAATCGGAAACAGACAGGTCGAGGCAATCATGCCAAAACCATCAAGAAGCGGACTGCGGCCGGGTATCGCTTCGGCCAGGCCAAGACCCAGCGCCACCACCAACGGAACAATTACCGTTGAAGAAGTCACCGGGCCCGAGTCGTATGCGAGGGGTATCATTGCACGGGGTGCTGACAGGGTCTGGATCATGACCACGACAAAACCGCAAATGATGAGCCAGTGGAGCGGCATGCCTGTCACGATACGGAAAGTTCCAACCGCCACGCCCACCGCCGCCCCCATGGCAACCGCAAAACGCAAACCCCTGACGGTGATCGTGCCGCCCGAAACCTGGTTGGCCTTGATCGCAACCGCCATCAGGGCTGGTTCTGCAATGGCGGCCGAAAAACCAATGGCTCCGGCAAATACATATATCCAAAGGTAATCCAGCCAGTGAAGGGGCCCTGACGCAGCCGCCGCAGATCCGTAAATAAACTCCGGCGCAGTCAGTTGTTGAGCCATCAGGCGACCGATCGGGAACAAGGCCATTTCCAGGCCTTCCAGGAACAGGGTAAGACCCAAAAGCACCAGGACCATGCCCATGGCAATCCGCGCAGGTTCCTTGATCTTCCTGCGCAACACCAGCGCCTGGAATCCAAACAGAATGGCCGCGATGGGCAAAATGTCACGCAGCATGGTGAGCAATGTGGTACCGAAACCAGTCAGGCCGTCCATCAGTACAGCATGCCGAATGACATGACAAATATCATTGGCGTCAGTGATGCGAACGCGATGAGTCCAAATCCGTCAATCAACGGGTCGCGACCATGGATCGTTGTAGCCAGGCCAATCCCAAGCGCTGCAACCAGCGGCACGGTTACCGTGGAAGTCGCCACACCACCGGAATCATAGGCGATGCCAATGATCTCGGGGGGTGCAAGAAATGTCATGACGACCACACCGAAATAACCGCCAATGATCAGGTATTGCACCGGCCAGCCTTTCAATATCCTGAACACGCCCAGCACGAGCGCGAATCCAACCGCAAGCGCGACCGCCAGACGCAGGCTGATCGCGTAGTGGTCCTGTGCCTCGGCTGAGTCTGCGATCACCTGTGCAGATGCGGCAATGCGCGCAGCTTCCTGCGCGATGGCGATCAGGGCCGGTTCGGCCACCGTGGTGCCAAACCCCAGTGCAAATGCAAATACCAGCAACCACCAAAGATTACCCTTGCGTACGAAGTTGTAAGCCATTTCCTCACCGATCGGAAACAACGCCATCTGCAAACCGCGTACGAACAACGCCAGGCCAAAGAGCACCTGCAACATTCCCCACAGTGTTTCAGCCAGGCGCGGAAACGGTTGCTTGAGAACCAGCAACTGGAAAAACGCGATGACCAGCACGATCGGAACCAGTGCGAGTGCACTGTCGGTCAGCGGTTCTGCGGTCTTGCGAAACTTATGCCCGGCAACCCTTAATCGCCCCCTTTTATGCGGGTGTGATACAAGGGGGTCATCCGCGGGGTGCATGTCTTAGGTTGCTTGGATTCCGTTCAGATCAGACTTTCAGCACGACTTTCTGGTAAAGGCCGCCGAAGTAAAAACTGGTGTCAAGCTGATCCGGTTCGATGCCCGCCGGCATGAATGCGGGCAGTTCCTCGCGCCAGAGATCCATTGCAAACGGCTCCAGCAGTGTCAGGATGGGTTTCATCACGTAGCGCATGGGGTTGGAACGCTTCGGCCCGTGATAATCGACGAAGATCACCCTGCCGCCCGGGCGGGTGACACGGACCGCCTCGCTAATGGTCTTGCGGCGCGCCTCTTCCGGTTGCTCGTGCAACAGGAAGAACACCACCGTCTGGTCAAAACTGTCATCCCCGAACGCCATGCAGGTAGAGTCCTGGTGGTGCACCGACACGTTGTCGTGTGCCGCCAGTTTTTTCTCGATATTGCTGATCTGGATCGGCGCCACATCCACCACGCTGAGCCTGGATTGAGCTTGCCCGAGGTGTGCCGCCAGGCGGTTGGAAAAATCGCCATAGACACAGGCGACCTGCAACACGCTGCTGCCGGGGCCGGGGTTCAGTTCATCCAGAACCGCGCGGGTGAGCTTGCGCATGTTGCCCCACAGGATCAGGTTGACAACCCACTCACGCTCAAAAAACCAGAATGATTTCGGATGCAGGTATGCCCACCAGTAAGTGTCCTGGAGATAATCGGGGATGGCAGGCGGGACCGCCGGGCTTGCACTGACCGCCACTTCACCACCCGTATGCCCGCTCATTTCGTACGGGTAATCCTCTGCTATAGCTCTGGAATCGTCATTCATGATAATTTTAGGCCGCCAGGCACAGGTGCACTGGCAACTGAATATTCCTTCTCTCTGTTAGTCAAATACCGAGTAAATAAAAAGCCGTCAGCAACGTGCCAATGGCGGCAAAAGTGTAGACGGCTTTGGCAACCAGCGCATCTTTCCTGATGCCAAAATCGTGAGCCACGACCCTCAGCCGATGTGCTGCATGCCAGACAGACAGGAA
>JBFZEL010000075.1:0-3135 GCA_041306925.1 Lysobacterales bacterium | reverse complement strand
CAGGAGAATTTTATGGCTAAAGACATTCAAAGCTGGAATCCGGAAGACGAACAGGAGTGGGCCGCAACGGGTAAAGCCATAGCCACCCGCAACCTGTGGATCTCCATACCCAGCCTGCTGTGCGGCTTCGCAGTCTGGATGTACTGGGGCATCATCACGGTGCAGATGCTGAACCTGGGATTCCCGTATACCAAGCCCGAGCTGTTTTCACTGGCGGCGATCGCCGGTCTGTCCGGGGCGACGCTGCGTATCCCAAGCACTTTCTTCATACGCATTGCGGGCGGTCGCAACACCATCTTTTTTACGACTGCCCTGCTGATGATCCCGGCGGTGGGTACCGGCATGGCCCTGCAGGATCCGAATGCGCCCCTGTGGCAATTCCAGCTATTGGCGTTGCTGTCGGGTATCGGTGGCGGCAACTTTGCCTCGTCCATGTCCAATATCAGCTTTTTCTACCCCAAGAAACAGCAGGGACTGGCGCTGGGATTGAACGCGGGACTGGGTAATTTTGGCGTCACCACGATGCAGGTCCTGGTGCCATTGAGCATGACATTCGGCCTGTTCGGCGGTGACTCCATGACCTTGCAGGCCGCCAGCGGCACCCTGATCGGCAAGATACCCGCCGGCACCGAAACCTATCTGCAAAATGCCGGTTTCGTCTGGCTGCTGTTCCTGGTCCCGCTGGCCTTTGCCGGCTGGTTTGGCATGAACAACATCCGTGCTGAACACGTGTCTCCGCATATCGGCAACCCGCTGTCGGCGTTCGGGATCATCAGTTTCATGCTGCTGATCGCGTTTTTCACCGCCGGCAGCGGCCTGTGGCTGATGATGCCGGCAGAGGCCAATGGCTCCGGTTACAACGTGCCCAAGGAAATCGTCCTGCTGCTGGTGGTCGTCGCCACCATCGGTCTGTTGCGACTGATCCCCGGCGACGTGGGCGGGAACCTCAAGCGGCAGTACATGATATTCAGGAACAAGCATACCTGGGTCATGACGGTGATCTACACCATGACCTTCGGTTCGTTCATCGGTTATGCCGCGGCCTTTGCGTTGGCCATCCAGGTGGTGTTCGGTTACCAGCACGTCATCATCGACGGTGTCATGACCCACGACCTGGTCAACCCCAATGGTCCTTCGGCCCTGGTGTACGCCTGGATGGGCGCCTTCATCGGCGCATTGATCCGGCCGTTGGGCGGCATGATTGCCGACAGGATGGGCGGCGCCAAGGTTACCCAGATCATCTCGGTCATCATGTTTTTCAGTGCGCTGGGTGTCGCCTATTACCTCAAGCTGGCCTACGCGTCGGCAACCCCGGAGCAATATTTCGTGCCGTTCCTGTTGTTATTCCTGGTCCTGTTTGCAGCGACCGGCATCGGCAACGGCTCCACCTTCCGCACCATTGCCCAGGTGTTCAACAAGGAACAGGCTGGCCCGGTGCTGGGCTGGACCTCGGCGATAGCGGCCTATGGTGCCTTCTATATCCCGCAGGTTATCGGCGAGCAGATCAAAGCGACGACACCGGAAAACGCCCTCTACGGTTTTGCCGCCTTTTACGGTGTCTGCATTCTGATCAACTGGTGGTTCTATCTGCGCAAGGGCGCGGAATTCCACAATCCCTGATTCCCGGAGCAAGCTATGAGTCATTTTCTCGATAACCTGACCTATTTCACCAGGGAAAAACCTGAAAAGTTTTCCGCTGGGCATGGCATCACCACCAACGAACCGCGTGACTGGGAACGCGCCTACCGTGGCCGCTGGTCACACGACAAGATCGTGCGCTCGACCCACGGCGTGAACTGCACCGGCTCCTGTAGCTGGAAGATCTATGTCAAGGGCGGCCTGGTCACATGGGAAACCCAGCAGACCGACTATCCGCGCACCCGGCCGGACCTGCCCAACCACGAACCGCGCGGTTGTTCGCGCGGCGCCAGCTATTCGTGGTACCTGTACAGTTCGGCGCGTCTGAAATACCCGATGATCCGCAGCCAGTTACTGCAATCCTGGCGCGAGCTCAAGGCGCAGCACGGCGACCCGGTGGTGACCTGGCAGCATCTGGTCGAGGACCAGGCAACCGCCAAAGCCTACAAAGCGGCGCGCGGCCTGGGTGGCATGGTGCGTGGCGAGTGGGACGAGATCAACGAAATCATCGCGGCTGCCAATATCTACACCGCCAAGACTTACGGGCCCGACCGGGTCATCGGGTTCTCGCCGATCCCGGCCATGTCGATGGTCTCCTACGCCGGTGGTTCGCGTTACCTGTCGCTGATCGGCGGCACCTGCATGAGTTTTTACGACTGGTACTGTGATTTGCCGCCGAGCTCACCGCAGACCTGGGGCGAGCAGACCGATGTGCCGGAAAGCGCCGACTGGTACAACTCCAGCTATATCATCGCTTGGGGCTCGAACGTGCCGCAGACCCGCACGCCGGACGCGCACTTTTTCACCGAGGTGCGTTACAAGGGCACCAAGACCGTCGCGGTGACGCCGGATTACAGCGAGGTTGCCAAGCTGTCCGATACGTGGATACCGGCCCGCCAGGGCACCGACGCCGCGGTCGCGATGGCGATGGGGCACGTCATTCTGAAAGAGTTCTACGTGGATGGCCACAGTGATTATTTCAGCGAATACGTACGCAAATATTCCGACATGCCGTTTCTGGTCATGCTGGATAATAAGGACGGCCGCTGGGTTCCCGGACGCACCTTGCGCGCCTCCGATTTTGCCGATCAGTTACTGCACAGGAACAACCCGGACTGGAAGCCAGTTGTGTTCGATGCAGTCAGTCAAAAAGTTGTTGTGCCCAATGGCACCATCGGCGCGCGCTGGGGTGACCAGGGCAAGTGGAACCTGGAAGAAAAGAATCAGCAGGATGATAGTGACATCACGCCGATGCTCAGTTTTCTTGACCAATCCGACGAGGTGCTACCGGTTGCTTTTCCATACTTTGGCAACCAGCAACACGACCAGGCAATTTTTGCTCACAGCGACCACGAAAGCATACTGAACCGTAAAGTTCCGGTGAAAACCCTGGAACTTGCCACGGGTACGGTCAAGGCCGTGACCGTCTACGACCTGATGCTGGCCAACTACGGTCTGGATCGGGGTTTGGATGATGACCAGGTCGCAAAAAGCTAC
>JBFZEL010000074.1:0-3107 GCA_041306925.1 Lysobacterales bacterium | reverse complement strand
CGGCATTGCGGACTGTAATCTTCTCCCGGCCAGTAGCCGCCTGAATCGTAGGTGTCAGGTCCATCATCGATCTGGTCGTCCAACAGCAACTGGGCTTCAGGATCGCCCACTATCATCGGATTACCGTACGGGTCGTTGACGTGTTTATGATATTTCGGGTCTTCGGGGGTGTCTGCAGGCGTAAACCCATAAGGATATTCATGCCTCGAGACGTCCAGCCTGCGCTGAATGATCTTCTCCTTGGTGACATTGAACACCATGAAATCTGCGGCGAAGGTGTACACATTGCGTGGAATGCAGTAGGCATCCAGGCTCTGGCGCGCACACTCGATCGTATCATCCGTGGCTTGAAAGTGGGTCGCGACCGTCAACCGCGGACGGGGCTCGATCTGGCTGAGCAGGTAACCAAACGCTCCCTGGGTCGTGTGGGAGCTGTTTTGGACATCTGCGAAATACGCAATTACATTTTCATCCAGAACGCTTGCGTCATCAGTATGCTTGAACTTCAAACTCCACCGGTCCGGTGGCATGACGATCTCGTGGACCAGGACGTCGATTCCTGAGGCTTGCTCGACCATGGTCAAGGTTGGCTTGGTATCGCCGCTGTAGATCATCGATAGGGTTTTACCGGGATGGTTCGGCGGCGTAAATTCCAGTTTGTAGCCAATGGATCCCTGCCTGCAATGGATCACCGGAAAGTGAGAGATCTTCAATCCGGTGGTCTGGTTGTCATAAGCGACGCCAACACTCTCCCAATTCAGCTCAATCGGCACCAGAGCATAGGCGTCATTGAGAGGATCTTTATAGTGCGAGTATTTTCCGGCCGGGGTCAGGTCGACCCCAGTGGGCAATCCCCAGGTCGCCCTTAAAGTGGGAAGGACTTCCGTCAGGTACTCTTTGTAGCCGTTGCTGGTAAAGCTAAAGGATTCGGTGTGCCAGCGCCAACAGGCACGGAAGTGCTCCATGGTTTCGCGCGTTCCATCTTCATGGATCTCGCCCGAAACCGGATCGGCCAGGTTGGATTTGCTCGGCCCCCAAACGTAGAGGGGTTTCTTGCGATCGCTCGACTCCCCGAAACAGTAGATCGCAGAAAGCTCGCTCATGTGATCAGCGTGCAGGTGAGCGATGAAGATCTTATCCATCCGGGCATAGGGTATGCCCGCGGCGATGTAATTGGCCAGCACACCCATGCCGCAGTCGAACATGGCGTAATCCGCAGGTTCGTTAAATACACGACCGGTCGGGTCCACGACCTGGTGAGTCGGGCCGATGTCAACATACACGCTTACACCCTGCTGGGTGAGCATCGGCGTGCACGAGGTACCCAAAAATGTGATCCGCATCTCGTCATCCGCCAGCGACTCATTGATGCCGCAGGTCGCCAGGTGCTCGAACAGGCTGTTCTGCTGGTCAGGGGCGTTCTTTTTGACATACGGCTTTTTTGATGAAGATGCGTTAGAGGCCACCGCTCGCTCAGCGATGCCGGGCAAAGCCAGCCCACCGAGGGCGGCGGCCTGCAGTTTGGTAAATTCTCGCCGGGAAAGTTTCATGGTTTTCATGTCATTCTCCTAACAAATAATCAATGGAGGGTTTTGGGATGATAAGCAACTTACATAATGGGTCTCTGTTTAAGAATTTCTGTTTTAATTTTACTCCTTTCCAACCGCACTAACCGCACGAAAATAGCAAAAAAACGGGACCGGGTCACAATGTCCCGCCGGACAAAAAACGACTGTCTCCTGGCACTGAGAGACTGTCCCTAAAGACAGTGTGAGCTGCCTGATGAATTAGTGGATAAGCTGGGCACTGCATCGGCTGGATCGGCCGCCTTGCCGGGGCTACCTGCAAGAGAACGGGGTCTGATTGCTGCGTTGCCAGCATGGTTGAACCGGCCCGCTGTCGGTGCGGCTATTTTTTTGGTTGCGCAAGTGCCGTGGTCAAAGCGTCCGCGGCATCAGTCTCAATAGCGGGCTTGATCCCGTTACCCTCGATCCGGCCGTTGGCTACCGAGTAGTAATCCGCGACCGGCAGGCTCAGTTGAAAGCCGCCGGGTATATCGAAAATCTTTTGTGAAAGCATTTCCCCGGCGGTGGTTTCACCGATGACCAGCGCGCGTCCTGAGCCGCTCAATGCATCGGTTGCAAGTTCAGCCGCGCTTGCGGTGCGTTTGCTGGTCAGGACGTAAACCGGTCCGGTGTAAACGGGTTCGGCCGGGATAAAAGTGATGCCGGTCAGGGCATTTTCCTGGACGTCCTTCCAGAAAGCGGTTAGCGACCAGCCCTCCCAGGCCTCGGCAGTCTGGATCTCTGCCGGGCCCGGCGGGCGCTGATGCAAGGAGTTCCAGCGTTGCGAAACGAAGACGCCTGCCGCCAGCGGCGCCGTCAGTAAATGCGCCACCAACGGCCGCACGGCGAAAGCGCCGCCGGGGTTCTCGCGGAGGTCGATGATCAAGGTGCGGGGTTCGCGGTTGGCTATTTCGACGTAGGCGGCGTCGATTTCCTCGATGGTGTCCAGACCCATCATGGTGTTCACTGTCAGAATGGCGATGTCATCCTGCCACGTCAGTTGCGCGCCACCGCCTCCGATGCGCAGCGTATCGAGATAGTGCGCAAGGTCGGCCGCCGGCTGTTGGGCCTGCTTGAGTTCGACATGCGAGAACGGGCCGTCTTTCCAGATTGCACGGAAACCCTCGATAAATGCTTCATCCGAAACGGCGTTAGCAGCCAGGGCTTCAACTTGCGCCTCGACGCGCCGGTAGGCGGGTGTATCCAGTGTGGCAGGATCGTAAAGCCAGGCATGCAGGGTTGCGTTGATCGCTGCGGCCACTGCCGGGTAACCGGTTTCCTTAACGCCGGCATCTTCAGCCCGTGCGAACGGCAGCGCGAACAGTACGGCTGCGACAAAAATAAATGCTTTCATGCTTGGAACCGTCCCGGGCCTTGCCATTGGCGGAGGCTAGTATACATGGCAGAACAGGCATAACAGAGAGGGCGGGTCACAATGGCAGTTGTAATGGTTCTTCCTGCATCCGCCCCAATTGCTCACGCAGGCCGAGGATCAGGTCCTCCCAGTAACGCGGCGCGCCGAACCACGGAAACGCGATCGGG
>JBFZEL010000073.1:0-2562 GCA_041306925.1 Lysobacterales bacterium | reverse complement strand
TCTTCCGATCTCCTCGTGGGTATACAGGCTGATGGTGCGGATACCCAGTTCGGACGCCGCGCGCAGTATGCGTATGGCAATCTCGCCGCGGTTGGCCACGAGGATTTTGTGAATGTTTCTGACCATTGCGAAACTCCCGGATGCAGGCTTTATTTATGCATTGTTGGGGATGCCTTGTCCACAATGAAGCCCAAATTTTTCGATTTCTTTGAGTCTATGCTGGTGACTGCCATCCTCACCAGTGTAAACCTCCCATCTGAATCGGGGTGGGGCTACTCGTGTAATGCTCGAGTACGAGGTATGAATTAGAGAAATGACTGCGTATCTGCTTGGGCGCCGAGGTCGCGCGGTACCTTACTTCAGGACACGTCGTGAACCCATCCATGGGGACTCGGTCGCGACATCCATTAACGCCATGCTAACCTGGAGGACACCGCTCCAGCGCTTCCTGCGCTCGCGGTGTACCGTTCATCCTGAACATAACGGTCCTGAAGTAAGGTACCGCACACCCTCGGCTATGCGGATGCTCTTACAGCATTGGTCTCTGATGCATACGCACGGCCTGTCCGAAGCTGGGGCGGCGTCCCGCTATGTTAAGCTCATGGATTCCAATAAATCGTTTCAGCAAGCGTCACTTTTCTAAGCCAAATGGAAAGAGCCCCCCCGCTCGGCACGCTCACGCAACCAGTCCGAGACCGCGAACCTCGGCCCGTAAGCCTTGGCCATGCGGTCGCATTCGGCGACGAAGTGCCTGATGCCGACGGTGTCGATGAATGACAGCGTGCCACCGGTCCACGGTGGGAAACCCCAACCGAAGATGGAGCCGATGTCCGCATCGGCGGGGTGATCCAGCACACCCTCTTCGTAACAGCGCGCCGTTTCGAGCGCCTGGCGGTAGAGCAGGCGGTCGATGACCTCCCGCACCGGCGGTTGCGCAGGCATCGCGGGATAGAGTTCCGCCAACCCGGGCCACAGGTGTTTTTTTCCGCCCTCGGGATAATCGTAAAAGCCGGCGCCGAAGCGTTTGCCCTTGCGGTCCAGTTCCTCGACGAACTTGCGCATCACCGGAAAGCCGGAGTCGAAGGTATAGGAATCACCCCGGTCACGCGCGTTCTGCATCGTGATCTTGTAACCGAGGTCCAAGGTTACTTCGTCCATGACCGCCAGCGGGCCGACCGGCAGGCCGGCCATTTTTGCCGCGTTTTCGATCAACGCCGGGTTGACTCCTTCGGCCAGCATGGTCAGGCCCTCGTTGGTCGAGGTGCTGAAACAACGGCTGGTGTAGAAGCCGGGGCTGTCGTTGACGACGATGGGGGTCTTGCGGATCTGCTGGATATAGTCGAGGCCGCGGGCGATGGCCTCATCCGAGCTTTTCTGGCCCTTGATCAGTTCGACCAGCGGCATCTTGTCCACCGGTGAGAAGAAATGCAGGCCGATGAAACTTTCCGGACGTTGCGAAGCCGTGGCCAGGCCGGTGATCGGCAGGGTCGAGGTATTGCTGGCGAAAATCGCGCTCAAAGGGATGACCGCCTCGGCCCTGGCCGTTACGTCCGCCTTGATCGCGCGGTTTTCGAAGACCGCCTCGATCACCAGTTCACAACCCTCGAGGTCGGCGTAGTCGGTGGTCGTATGGATCAGGTCCAACAGGGCTTTGGCCTTCTCAGGCGTGGAGTAACCACGCTGGATAGCCTTGTTGAGCAAGCCTTCTGAATAGGCTTTGCCATGTTCAGCCCCCGCGATATCGGTGTCCAGCAAAACCACCCGGATGCCAGCCTTGGCCGAAACGTAGGCGATACCCGCGCCCATCATGCCAGCACCGAGGATGCCCAGCTTCGTCACCTTTGCTTTCCCGATGCCAGCAGGACGGCGCACCAGCTTGTCGGCGGCGTTCTTGTTGACGAACAGGCTGCGTATCATGTTGCGCGCAACCACACCGGAAACCAACTGGCCAAAATACTGTGACTCGATATCGAGACCGGTATCGAAGGGTGTGATACAACCCTCGTAGACCGCCGACATGGCGCCGATCAACGCCGGGTAGTTGTGCTGCGTGGTCGCCGCCAGCAGCGAGGTGCCGACCATGTACGTCTGAGCATTTTTCGGGGTCATGGCGCCGGCGCCGCCAGGAACCTTGAATCCCTTGACGTCCCAAGGTGCGACCGGGCTTGGTGATCCCAGCAGCCAGGCGCGCGCGCGTTCGATCAACTTGCCGGACGCTGCGACCTCGTGCACGACACCCAGTTCGAGCGCCTTTTGCGGGTTCAGTTTCTTGCCCTGCAGGATTACCGGCAGGGCCTGTTCGACCCCGACCAGGCGCGGTAACCGCTGCGTGCCGCCTGCGCCCGGCAACAGGCCGAGGCTGACTTCCGGCAGACCCAGTTCGGCCTTGGTGTCATCCGTCATCACCCGGTAATGGCTGGCGAGACAGAGTTCCAGACCGCCGCCGAGCGCCAGACCGTTGATGGCCACCGCGAACGGCTTGCCGCAAGTTTCCATCCTGCGGAATACATTGGTCAGTTCCTTGCTCCATGCATAACCCTGTTGCGCGGTTACACCACGGTC
>JBFZEL010000072.1:0-3038 GCA_041306925.1 Lysobacterales bacterium | reverse complement strand
CATCGAATTTTTGTCTGCACCCGTGACCGTGAAAGCTCAGCTGAAAGCCGCCTTGTAATTACAAGGCAGGGTGAAACTACTACGGGGAATGCTCCGCACGCGCGGGTTGAGCGAGACGCCGGTCACCCTGCCTGTGCATTTATTCCTGTCTATTTATTTCTGAGGGGTGTCAGCCTTCAGGAATCCGTCCTCATCAAGTTGCCTGATGGGCATGCCGAGTGCTTCGAGGTCGCTGCGCAACGCGTTCTCGTCACCGACCACGACGATCGCCATGTTGCCCGGCTGGATCAGCCTGGCCGACAACGCATTCAGTGTTTCACGGTCGGTTTCCTGCAACAGGCTGGCCTGCTGCGTACGATAGTTCAGCGGCAGGTCGTAGCGCATGATGTTGGCGAGCAGACCCAGCTTGTTGCCCGGGGTTTCGTACAGCAGGGCGTCGCGCTGGCCGATCGCGGAGCGCATGTAATCGTACTCGGCTTCATCCATGCCTGCGGCCGCATAGCTTTGCAGTTCCTTCAGCACCTCGGTGATCGAAGCCGCCGTGGCGTCCTTGTTGACCTCGGTCGAGACGTTGAAACTGCCGAGTTCCGGGCCGCCGTTGAAACCGCTGCGGGCGCCGTAGGTGTAGCCCTTGTCCTCACGCAGGTTCAGGTTGATACGGCTGTTGAAGGTGCCGCCAAGCGCAAAGTTGGCCAGGCCGGCCTTGTAGAAATCACCCAGCGCGTCATACCTGATCGACGGCTGGGCCGTGCGCAGGCTCGATTGCGCCGCACCTTCCTTGTTGACCACGTAGAGGGTCCGGCCCTCGATCAGCGGAAGGTCGTCGACCGGCGCGCGGTAGGGTTCCGTGAGCTCGAGCGCGGCGAAGCCCTGCAGGGCTGCGATGATCTGGTCCTGCGGCAGGCTGGCGCTCAGGGTGATGCCGGTCAGGTGCACCGGGATGTGGGCCGCGTAAAAGGCCTTGACATCATCGAGTGTTATCGACTCCACCGTCGAGGGTAAACCGTCCTGCGGATACGAAAGCGGATGCGTGGCACCGTACAGCACGGCATTGATCGCCCGGTCGGCGAGGCCTTCCGGCGTTTTGCGTGAGGCCAGCAGGGCTTCGATGGTCTGGCTCTTGACGCGCTTGAAATCCTCTTCGCTGAAGGCC
Organism: Lysobacterales bacterium; assembly: GCA_041306925.1. Classification (GTDB taxonomy): domain Bacteria; phylum Pseudomonadota; class Gammaproteobacteria; order Xanthomonadales; family SZUA-36; genus SZUA-36. The sequence continues at coordinate 1,885 of JBFZEL010000072.1, read as the reverse complement.
GGTTCGAGCGTGCGCTCCAGCATCAGCGGCATGGCCTTGTCGAGGTGCTTGGCCAGCGTGTTAAGGGTCACGGTGGTTTCATACTGGCCCGCGCTGACCGAGACGCTGGCGCCGATCCGTTCGAGCGCTTCCGAAAACTCTGCGGCGCTGCGGTTTTTTGTGGCCTCGTCCATCAGGGCGGCGGTCAGCGCGGTCAGACCGGCCTTGCCGGCCGGTTCATCACGTTGTCCCATGGCAAAAGTTGCACTGACCGTGACCGTCGGGGTTTCCGTGTTGGCCACGGCCAGCACACGGACGTTGTTGGCCAGCCTGGTATCCCAGATGGCAGGCAACCCGACGACCGGGTTGGCGCCCGGCACCGGTTGCTTGCTGCGGTCGAAATTATCGCTCACCGGGCGCAGGGCCAGCCCGGCGCCTGCGTCACTGAAACTCTCGGGAATGTCACGTTCACCCGGGTCATAATCCTGCGGCGCTGCCGCCAGTTCAGGCTGGCCGTTGGGCACGATGCTCAGGATGACCGAGGGTTTGGCGGCGATGTACTGTTTGAACACGCGGTTGACGTCGCCGATCTGGACATTCAGGTAACGCTGAATTTCATCACCGATACCCGCCGGACTGCCGGTATAAGTCTGGAAAGCCGCGAGGGTCGAGACCTTGCCGGACACGCTTTGCAGACCGAAGACACGTCCGGACTCGTATTGCGCCTTGAACTTCTGCAGGTCGTCCTCCGAAACCGGGCGGGCGGCGAATTCGTCCAGGGTTTGGCGGACGGCGGTTTCCATCTCGGTCAGGGTCTCACCGGAAGTCGGGTTCTGGATGACGATAAACATCATTTCACAGGCCAGTTCACGGCAGCGGTGGCTGACGCTGGCCTGCACCGCGCGACCGGTCTGGACCAGGCGTTGGTACAGCAGCGATGCCTGGCCCTGGCCCATGATCTTGGCGGCGGCGTCGAGTGCCGCCTCATCGGCGTGGTAGGCGTAGACCGTCGGTATGATCAGCGCGAGCGCCGGCAGGTGGATGTTGTCCTCGAGCGTGACATGGCGGTCGGCGGTCAGTTGCCCGGGTTGTTTTGGCAGGTTTTCGACATTAGGCCCCGCGGGGATCGGTCCAAAGTACTTGTTGACCATTGCCAGCGTCGCCAGCGGGTCGATGTTGCCGCCGATGGTCAGCGCTGCATTGTTCGGGCCATACCAGCGCAGGAAAAAGCGCTTGAGGTCGTCGACGTCCGCCCGGTCGAGGTCTTCCAGCCAGCCGATGACGGGCCAGTAATAGGGGTGGTCCTGGTCATACAGTGACTTGGCCAGCGTTTCGAATGCGCGCCCGTAAGGCTGGTTGTCAACCCGCTGACCGCGCTCGTTCTTGACCGTTTCGCGCTGGACTTCAAATTTTTCCTGGGTCACCGCCTCGAGCAGAAAACCCATGCGGTCGGCTTCCAGCCACAGCGCTGTTTCCAGCTGGTTCACCGGCAGGGTTTCGTAGTAGTTGGTAATGTCCGAACTGGTCGAACCGTTGAGCGTGCCGCCGGCGTTGGAAACCAGTTTGAAATGCTCCTCGTCGGCCACGTTGGCCGAGCCCTGGAACATCATGTGTTCAAAAAAATGCGCGAACCCGGAGCGCCCGACCTCTTCACGGTTGGAGCCCACGTGATAGGTCACATCGACATGCACCAGCGGGTCGGAATGGTCCTCGTGCAGGATCACCGTCAGGCCGTTGGCCAGTCGGTATTTTGCGTAGGGTATGGCGATGCCGCCGTCATCGCCCTTGAACTCTTCCACCAGGGTCACACCCGCGGGCAGGGACGGTTTTTCAACCGCTACGGTGTTTTCCCCGGTGCCGGTTTCTTGATTGCAGGCGGCCAGCAGTAGCAGCAAAATGAGGGCAA
>JBFZEL010000071.1:0-13786 GCA_041306925.1 Lysobacterales bacterium | reverse complement strand
TACATTTACCGGAGTAACCAACGTTACTCCGGTAAATGTACCTGACCCCTTTAGGGCTGGAGGCTGTTCAGCCCCACGAAGCTCCCGCCGTTGTCCTCGGCCAGCTTGCGCATCAGGGCCGCGTAGCGCACGGCGTTGACCGGCAGACCCTGGCCGGTGAACTGCACGGGGAAACCCACGGTATGGATACGCACCCTGCGGTTGCCGGAACTGTCGGGGTGGTTGAGAGCCTCGACCGTGTCTACCACCGCCTGGATCGAGCCGCTGGCAAAGTCATCGCCGAGCACGTAGAGACTGACTTTCTTGTCCTTGGCGTAAAAACGCCGGATGGCCGCCTCGATACCTTCGACCGGGCTGGAGTTGGAAAACGGAAACCAGCCGGAAAGACGGCTGATGATGGCCGCGCGGCGGGCCGGCGTATCCGGGATCCACTGGCCTTTATATTGCGAGTACATGTAATCACCCATGTCGTTCATGACCTGGATGCCCTTGACGTGCGGGTAAATGGACAGGATCTCGCTGACTTTTTTCAGCAGCATGCCCCAGGCGCCCTCCGCCATCGAACCCGAGGTGTCGATGATGAAGAGGATGTACTCGCTGTCCACCGGCACCCCGCCGATGGCCGCATCCGGCGGCCGCCGGTACTCCAGGCTGGACAGGCGTTTGACCTCATCGCTCAGGGTTTGCTGTGCGCTGGCCAGTTGCCTGGCGATGACGGTCTGTGTCTCGAGCTCATTTTCGGTCGCGGCGTGCTCGCCCCGGACCTTTGACAGGTCACCCTTGAGACGTGCGAGTTTTTCGCGCTGCAGGGAGAGCTGTTGCTGTTTTTCGGTCAGGTCGCGGTTCAACACCGTGGTCTCGCCGCGGATCTGGTGGATCTGCTGTTCCAGCCGTTGAACCAGGCCGGTCAGGTCCACCGCCAGTTGCTCGATGACGCGCGGTTCCGCTATCTGGATGATCACCAGCAACAGGATGATGGCGCCGAATCCGCAGGAGACGACATCCAAAAAGGACATGCTGAAAATGTCGACCTCGCGGCGTTTGCGCTTGCTCATGGCCAGTCCCTCGACGGCGTCATGAAGGAGCCTTCGCTGTTGATGGCCAGTTGCCAGAACGCGGCGGCGGCCCAGGCGTCGCCTTCCATCGGCAGCAGGATCGTATTGACGGGAATCTTGCCGTCGAGCAGCTTGACCGCCTGTTCGAAATGATCCAGCCGCTTGTCCGCCGTCACGGTGGTTGAAACCGGCTTGCTGCGCCCCTGCGTGGGCAGACCGTCGGTGATCAGCAGGATATTGTCCGGCGGCGGGTTCAACGCCTTGGCGGCACTGAACGCGTGGTAGAGACTGGTGCCGCCTTCCGGCGCAAGCTGGCGCAGGGCGTTAACGGCGCCATCGACCTCCGCGCGCACGGAGGTCTGCAGCCATTTGCCGTCGGTGCCCGCCAGCGTCGCCCGGGCAGTGGTATTAAAACTGTACACCTGAAATTGGGTATTGGCCGGCAGGTTGCTGACCAGCCAGTCGGCCGTGCCCAGGGTGCGTTGCCATTTTGGCGCACGCTGGCGGCTGGCCGCGTCGAGGTTGCGGCGCCGGATGACGTTGATGATGGTCTCATCGAGCATGCTCGCCGATGCGTCAACCAGTATCAGCACGTGCCTGCCACCCATCTTCAGCCCGGTCAGGTACTGGCGATCGCCCTCGCCCTTGAACTCGCGAATCTTTGTGCCAGCGTCACGGTCGGCCTCGACGGCGGCGCCGAGGCGTTTCTGCACCTTGTCCAGCGACTTTAAATCGGTGCTCAGCCGGTTGACGTTTTCACGGCTGGCGAGGGTCTCCCGGGACATCCTCGCGATCTCGATCTCGAGTTCCTGCAGCGTTTCTATGACGCGCTCCGACTGACCCTGCATCAGGACCAGTTCAGCTTCGCTGGCCTGCAGGCTGTTGCGGGCCTCGACCAGGTCCTTGTCACCGGTGAGCACTTCCTTTTCCAGCAGCACGACCTCTGCGCGCAGGTCGGAAAACGTCTGGTTGCGCGTCTTGACCGTGTCGTGGTTGAGCACCAGCACCAGCAATACCACGGCGCCAAAGCCGCAGAACATGATGTCGAGAAAGGACAGCGAAAATGGTGAAACCGTGCGGCGGCTCATGTCTGCGGAACCGGCTACAGGCTCGCTTAACTCTTCAGGCGGCGGATCAGCCAGCTGTCGACGTAGCGTTCGCTGTCCAGCACAAGCCGCTCCTGCATCAGTTGCAACTGGTGTACAAAGAACATCAGCACGATACTGATCACCAGGGCGATAAAGGTCGAATTGAAGGCCACGCCGAGGCCCGCGGTGACACCGGTGATATCGCCTTCGACCGCGCGGTGCGCCTGCCCCAGCGCGTCACCGATACCACGCACGGTGCCGATAAAGCCGACCGAGGGAATCGCCCAGGCGATATAGCGGATGATCGAAAGTTCGCTTTCCATGCGCTCGCCCTCCGATTCACAGACGGCGCGGGCCGCGGTTGAAACGTCCTGGACATTGCGGGTCGCGGCAAAACGTTCGATCGCCGTAAGCAGCGCGCGGGGCAAGAACCAGTCGTGCAAATGACCGGGTAACGCGGCCACCCGCTGGGCCAAATCTCTTGTGTCTTCAGGTCCGATGGGCAGGTTGCCCGGCAGTTGCAGCAGGTCCTGGTCGAGCAGTTTTTGTTGCAGCCAGGCGTCCCGGCCCTTGTAGCCGAGTATGGCGAAGGCCCACAGCATCAGCACAAAACAGGTTTCCTGTTCATAATCCTTGAGCACCACGTAAAACGACCGTTGTGGCAGGTAATCGGGGTCGGCCAGCACCCTGGCGTTTTCCTGTGCCACAAAAGCCATGGCCTGTGGCCGCACCACGGTGACGTAGACAGTGTGCACCAGGATGAACGCGATCAGCAGGGTAAAGACGTTGTAGATCAGCTCTGTGGGCAGCGTTTTCTTCATATTCCTTCGCTTATATGTCGATCGGAAAGGACACCGCGCTGTCGGCCTGGATTTTCTCGGTGGGTATGAATTCCTTGATGGGCCGGGGGGTGGCAGCGTTGGCGGGTGGCGTGTTTTCTTCGCTCTGCGGGGTCTCGTCAGCAGGCCCGGCCGCTGGCGCCGATGCCTGCGGCTGCTCCGCCGGTTTGGCAACCGGGGCGGCTGGTGTGGCCTGGTCCGCGGTACCCAAAGCCACCAGTGGCACGGCAACTGCGGCCAGCAGCAGACAAAACGTCAGGCAGGGCGTCAGGTAGTGGCGTAGATCAGTCATTGGCGTTGCGGGCGATGCGGAAGCCGAGGTTGTCGCGGGCTACGCGGCTGTAATCGCGGTAGCTCAGACGCAACTCGGTGATGCTGCCATCGCGCCAGCTCGAGTCGCGCACCACGCGGTGCTCGCCACTGGTTGGCCCGACGGGGTCCCTGACCAGTTGCCCGGCCTGGCCTGGGTAGACCGCGTAATAGTCATTGATCCATTCTGCCACGTTGCCTCCAAGGTCATGGAAACCCGCCGGCTGCGCGCCGAAACTGCCCACCGGGCTCGATGCCCGGTAACCGTCATTATAGCCCGTCACCACGTTGGCCAGGGTATCGGCGATCTGCGCATCGGCAAAATTGCCGCTGGCCGGGGCCGGTGGATAACCGTCGCCCCAGGGATACCGCGCCGCAGCGGGACGGCCTGCGATACGCGCGGCATAGCCCCACTCGGCCTCGCTCGGCAGGCGGTAGCCCTGCGTGACACCCGCCAGGGCTTGCATGCGACCATCCTGTTCGGCGTACGCCGGTTCGAGATTGTCCCTTGCGCTGAGCCAGTTGCAATAGCGCGCGGCGTCGTCCCAACTGACGTTGACGACCGGGTTCGCGTCACCGTTCAGCGACACGCCTTCTGCCGAACCCGAAGTGTGACTGGGGTCAAACTGCCGGTATTCGGCATTGGTGACCTCGAAGACCGACAGGTAATACGGCCGGGTGATTTCAACCAACCGCTGGCTCTCGTTGGCGCGATGACCGGCCTCGCGCCGCGACGAACCCATTGCGAAACTGCCTTGCGGCTCCAGCAGAAGCATCTCCTGTCCACCTGCCGTGCGCAACACCGCCGGTCTCGTAGCGGCCTTGACCTGGAGCTGGGTTTTGAGCACGACCTCGACATTCTGGCTGGTGTCGACACGCGGCAGGACCGTGACCGTCTGCGCCAGGAAACCCGGCTTGCTGAATGTCAGCTCGTGGTTGCGGGTGGTCAGGCTCAAGCGCTGGGTGCCGCGGCCCGCCGGCTTGCCATCCACCGCCAGGCTGGCGTCGGCGGGTTCCGAACGGGCAAAAACGACACCGAATTCAGGCGTCAATTCGAGGCTGAGCTGCTGTTCTTCGTCCGCCTTCAAACTGATTTTTTTAGCGGCAACCTGGTAACCGGGAAGACTCAGTCGCAGCTGGTGGGTGACACCCGCAGGCAGCAGCAGGGTCACCGGTGTGCTGCCCTGAAAACTGCCATCCACGCTGACGGTCGCGCCATCCGGCCGGGACGACAGCAGCAGTTTGCCGTCATTCGGTTGCAGCACGACAACATCGGGAGCCAGGTCACTTCCCGCCGCCAGTTCAACTGTCAGCCGGGCGGTTTTATAGCCGGCGAGCGCAAGCTCGAGCGTGCGCTGACCCGCCATGATCTCGGTCATTAGCGGCGTTACGCCGAGGTTTTCACCTTCGACCGAGACCGTGGCGCCGGCGGGCACGCTGTCCAGGCGGACGGTCGCCCAGGCGGGCTGCAAGGTAACGGCGAGTTGCTGCACTGCGCCGAATCCTGCGATATCCAGTTCTCGTGTCTCAGGCAGGTAGCGTTCGGTTTCTATACTGATCTGCTGCGGGCCGCGCGTGAGCAAAACACTGTTATCCGTTTCGAGGGCCACGGCCTGTCCGCCCGTGGCAACGCGGAACGGCACCGCGGGATCAACCACGATCTGCAGCCGTCCCGGCAGTTCCTGCATTTCAAAATCAAACGACTGGAAACCGCCCGGGGTTACTGCAAAATCCTGTTCCAGGGGCTGGTAGCCGTGGCGTGTCGCCCGCACCGTGTAGGTCCCCGGCACGACCAGTTTTTTCCGGCCGAGGGACAGCGGCGGTGGAAACCCCGTGACCGACAGGGTCTCGGGTTCGGGCCTGACGCTGACCGCCAGCGGGGTCGCAAACAGCACAAACAGCGCCACCAGTGACAGGACGCCGAACAGACCGGTGACCAGGTAACGCCGTCTGCGCCGTTGCGTGGCCGAGAGCGGGGCGCTGATGACGGGTATCAGTTCAGCGTGAGCCAAGTTCGCGTCCCGGGCGGGCGGTGGCGGCGGTGGCTGCAGTTCAAACTTGTCCCCGATGTGTTTCAAGCTGATAAAAACCTGGTCGCCCTTGACCTCCCAGCACAACACCCGCTCGCCGATTTGCACGCGGTCGCCGGACTTGAGCCAGGCGGATGTCTGCAGGTATTCATGGTTGTGGAACAGTTCGATGTCCGCGTGCGCCGCCTGCACGAAGGCGTGACCATCGGACAGCGCGATATGCGCCGCAATGCTGTTTTCCGGCAACTCCGGCACAACGATGTCCGCCCCTTCGCCGCCCACGCGCAAGGGGAAATCGGTCTCACCGAGGCGGCGTGAGCCGTAAGGGGTCAGGATGAAAAATACCCGCTTCACACCGGTTCCTCGCAGCGGATGTCCAGCGCTGCTTGCCCGCCGCCCGGCGTCACCGTCAGGGTCCGGCGCACATCACGGTAGCCGGGCCGCGAGCCCACCACCGTATAGGTTCCCGGCAGCAGTTCCAGTTGCTGGCTGATGAACTGACCGAGGCGGCCGACGCGGTAGATCTGCACATTGGTCAGACCATCGGATTGCAGGGTGACCGTGCGCGGTGTGGTTGCCTCCGCGATCAGCGCCTGCAAACGGCGGACTTTTTCAGCCAGGCGGACTTCCGCCGCGGGCGGGTCAGCCGCGGAGCGGAGCAGTTCTTCGGCATTGGCGCGTGGTTCTTCGGCATAGAGCCGCGACGGGTTTTCCAGGTAGTGGTCCAGTTGCTGGTGCAGGCGTTCACGGTCTGCTGCAACAGCCAGGCCCTGGCTGGCAAAGGCGGCCCCGGGCAGGCGCTGCAGCACGTCCCGGTAAGTGGCGGACGCCGCCGCCCAGTCCTCTTTGGCCAGGTCCGCTGCAAGCGACTGGCGCTGACCCTCCAGCCAGAGTTTCTGCTGCGTGCGCGCCAGTTCCTGCCGCGTGTTGCGCACCTCCGGCGCGTCGGGTTTGAGGCTGGCCGCCTGCTTCAGGGCAGCTTCGGCGGCACCGGTCTGCTCCTGCTGCAATGCGCTGAGTGCGCGGCTCATGGCCTCCCTGAAGGCAATCTCGTTGAGTTCAGCACTGACGGCCGCCAGCGCTTCCCGGGCCGGTTCATAGGCATTGTCCAGGTCGATGGCCTGCAAATAGATCGCCTGCGCCGCCGGCAGGTCACCGGCTGAACGGGCAGCATCGGCTTGCGTCACCAGGCGCAGCAGATCCGGCCTGACCCGCGCCCGTTCAGAACCGTCAAGCGCGTCCTGGCCGCCCGGGTCGATCGCCATGGCGATTGCAAAGTACTGGAGTGCGGCCGCACTGTCGTTCTGCTGCAGCGCCTGCCAACCCGAATCGAGCGCTGCCGCCAGACGCTGGCCACTTGCGGACTCGAGTGACAGCAGCAGACGCAAGGATTCTGCAAAGGCATCCGCAGCGGCCGAAAACTGGCGCTGGCTGAACAGCTCGTTGCCCCTGTCCGCACCTGCCACGGCCCGGCTCCACTCCGGTTCGCCCCAGCCGGGCGCATTGGCGAGTTCCAGCCGCGCGCGCGCGCGCAGAAAATCCTGCAGGGCCTGCTCGGCAGCGGCGCGTGCGCCGGGCGCATCGGCCGCAACCTTGGTCAGCGGATCGCCGGGCGCCTGCTGAATGCTTGCATCCCCTTGCCCGCCGCCGGTGCCGGACACCAGTTTTGGCAGCACCAGCAATACACCCAGCCCGAGCGCAACGACCAGGGCCAGCGCCAGCCAGACCACGCCCTTACGGCCGGCCCGGTCTGCGGCCGCCGGGACGCGTGCAACCGGTGGCCGTAATCCGGGCGGCTGTGTACCTGCCGGCGGTCGCTCACCAGGTGACATGGCAGGATTCAGTCGGGTGAACCGGACAGTCCGGTCTCATTGGCGTAGATCTGCCCCATCAGGACCCGCCACTGGTCATACTGGGCTTCCGCCGAGCCGGTCAGCTCAACGGCTTTGCCCTCGACATCCACGACCAGCGGCCGTGCCTCGGATGAAAAAGATGCGCCCAGTTCCTCGATGGATTCGCGGTGGATGGTGGCCTCGGAACGCTTGTCCATGCCGGATTTGATCGCGGCGGCGCCACCAATCACCATGACGTCGGTCAGGGTGTCGAGACCGGGGTTGTAGTTGTCCGAGGAGACACCGATGAAAATGGCGCCGACGATGGAAGCCACGCCCAGCAGGGTGCGGTTCAACGCGGCCTTTTCCAGCGCCTTCTGTTTTTCCGCCTCATCGCTGCGGGCCTTGCGCCACTCGGTGTAGGGTTGCTGCATTTCCCGGTAGAAGTTATTGAAGTGCCCGTTCAGCGTATCGATCATTAACAGGTCGCGTTCCCCGATGGCCTGCACCCGGCCAAACATGGGGTCGTCGTTGCTGGGCAGATGGACGATGTTGTACTCGCCCGTTTGTGTTTGCTGCAGGTAGCCGTCAAACGCCTGGGGCGCGATATCCGCGGCAAAACGCAATTCCGCGATACGCCGGATATTGGTAATGTCTGCCGCGGGGATTTTCTTGAAGTGCTCTGCGAGGTCGTTGGCGATCTTGTTGTAAAGCGGTTGGAAGGCTTCGCCTTCAGGTTCACCCGACTGGTAGAAAGCGGCCTCCACCTCGTCCCGGTATTCCCGCGTGAACCACTTGGAACCACGTGCATCCCGCGCGCTGATTTCGAGGTCCAGTTCAAGACCGTTGGATTGCAGGATCTTGCCGGAAACCAGCAGTTCACCATTCGTCAGACCACGTGGCACGACCCGCACGGCACCCCAGTAAGCGGTGCCCTCCATGGTCGCGCGCAGCAGTTCCGGCATGTAACGGGCTTCCGCGTTGCGGATATCCATGGACAGACCATTGGCCTGCTTTTCGTCCTCCGGCAGGACGCCGGGGTCGAACACCTCGATGGAGACGTTGAGCAACTGGTGCTCGGCTATTTCGGTTTGCGATTGATCGATCGGCACGGGGCCGTCGACATTACGGCGGGCGCCCCCGCTGGAGGCGCAGGCGGACAGCAGGAACAGGATTGCCAGTAACACAGAAACCTTTCTCATTTGGCCTTTCTCATTTGGCCTTTCTCATTTGACCTTACTCAATCGGTACCCCTTTTGTATCTACGATACTCTTCCCACAACCTGGCTTTCAACTCAGGATCGGTTTCCTTCTCGGCGGCTTCACGCAACTGCCTGGCGACGACATCGTCATCGCTGCCGTCCGGTATGTCCGCAGGCTGGGCGCTGTCTTTGCCGCCATCACCGGCGCCCGCGCTGCTGTCGGCCGGTCCACCCGCGCGCTGGTCGCCGCTGGCGCCGGGACCCTGCTTGCCATCGGCAACGGCTTCATCGCCGCCCTGGCTGTCCGCGCCGCTGTCCGTGCCATCCCCGTCGCTGCCTTCACTGCCCGTGCCACCGCCACTGCCTTCGCCACCCATGCCGCCGCCCGTTCCGCCGGAGTTCACGTTGGTATTGGGGGCGGCCGCCTTGATCCGCTCCTGCTCCCTGAGCAGTCTTTCGTCGTACTCACCGAGACCGGCCATGAGCCTGGCGTCGAGCGCGGCGACCTGTTCTGCCGGCGTCAGTTCGGCCTGCACCGCTATGTCGGCCGAGCGGGTTTCCGCCGGCGCCTGCTGCGGGCAAGGTAAATCGCCCGGATACGGCGGACCCGATTCCAGCACTGCCACGCAGTCCTCGAATACCCGCCGCTGCAGGCCGGCAATAAAGGCCGCGTAATCCGCGGCCTGCTCGCCGCCCAGGGCGTTGGCTTCACGCTGGGCGCGATAATCATCCTCGGCGGCCCTCAGGGCGGCGTAATCAAGCCTGAGCTGGGCGACCGACTCATCGGTGGGGGTCCATGCCAGGATGGTGGCGAGCATGACCGGCAGCATTGCCAGTAATGTCAATGGTTTTTTCATTATTCCCGTTTTGGTGCTGCTTGGCATTGCCGGATTGACCACGTTAATTGCAACTAGTATAACGCCAGTTTATTGCCTGGTGCCGCTCTAACCCGGGGTTTCAGATTTTTTCATCGCGTACTTCGACCGTTGCCGGCGCCGGGCTTTCACGACCGATGCCCTGGCGCAGTTTTTCGATAAGCTGCGACATGTGCTGGGGTGAGTGGGTGCGCTTGGCGAACAGCACATACAGGGCCGGCACCACGAACAGCGTCAGCACCGCTGAAATCGTCACGCCGAAAACGATGACGATACCGATCGGCTGGCGGGATTCCATACCCGCGCCGGTGGCCATCAGCAGCGGCAAGGCCCCAAAGGTGGTCGCGGCGCTGGTCATCAGGATCGGCCGCAGACGCACACCGGCGGCCTCGATCACGGCCTCGTGGAACTCATAGCCGCGGTCGCGCAACTGGTTGGCGAACTCGACGATCAGCACACCATTCTTGGCCGACAGGCCGACCAGCAGGATCACGCCGATCTGGCTGAACACATTGACCGAACTCGAATAGGCCCACAGACCCAGGACCGCGCCCATCAGCGCCAGCGGCACGGTCACCATGATGATCAGCGGGTTGACGAAACTTTCGAACTGCGCGGCCAGCACCAGGAACACGATCAGCAGGGCCATGCCGAAGGTCAGCGCCAGCGAACTGCCGGAATCGAGAAACTCCTTGCTCTCGCCGTCCCAGCTCAGACGCGCGCTCGTCGGCAACGTCTGCCGGGCGGTCGCATACAGTTTTTCTATCGCTTCACCCAGCCTGACGCCTTCGGCCAGGCCGGCCGACACGGTGATGGAGCGCATCCGGTCGAAGCGGCGCAGTTCCGGTGGCCCTGCCTGCTCCGAGATTTTCACGAGGTTGGACAGCGGCACCAGGGCGTTGGTCATGGAGGAGCGGACATACAGGTTGGTCAGGTCGTCGGTCGACTCGCGCGCCTCGTCTTCGCCCATCAGGATCACGTTGTATTCGCGGCCGCGGTCGACATAGGTGGTCACGATCCTCGATCCCAGCATGGTTTCGAGGGTGCGGCCGACATTGGCCAGCGAAACACCCAGCGCCGCGGCACGGTCGCGGTCGATGCTGATCTTCATCTGCGGCTTGGTTTCCTGGAAATCACTGTCCACCTGCACCAGTTCGGGCATCGCCTCCATTTTCGCTACCAATTGATCGCGCCATTGCTTAAGTTGTTCGTAGTCGGGTCCGCCGAGCACCAGTTCCAGCGGGCTGCCGTCGCTCTGTATTTCGAGGGCACGCGGCGTCCGCGCAAACACTCTCGCCTCGGGAATTTGCTCTGCCTGTTTGGAAATCCATGCCGCAATTTCCTGATCCCGCTCGTCGCGTTTATCCCAATGTTCCAGCAGCACGATAATGGTGGAACTGTTCATGGATGAGCTACCCCAACCGCCCGGCAGGCGCGTCAGGAAACGCTTGATGGGTTGACCTTCGCCCGTTCTCGTCATGATCTGGCGTTCCATCTCGCTGGTGCTGCGGTCGGTATATTCCAGCGTGGCGCCTTCGGGCGCCCTCAGCGAGACAAAAAATGCGCCGCGGTCCTCGGCCGGTGCATACTCGGCCGGCAACCGTTGCAACCCGAACAGCGTAGCGGCGGAGATCAGTAACACCGCCAGTGCCACCAGCCACGGAAAACGGATGGTTTGCGCCAGCAGGCTCTTGTAGCCAGTTGACAGTCGAGTGAAAAGCCGGTCCACGAGGACGGCCGGTCCCTTTCTGAGTTCACTGCCCTTCAGTAACTTGGAACTGAGCATCGGGGTCAATGTCAGGGCCACCAGGCTGGAGAACAGCACCGCGGCGGCCAGCGTGATGCCAAACTCGCGGAACAGCCTGCCGACATCGCCTTCGATGAACGACAGCGGCACGAACACGGCGACCAGTACCAGCGTGGTCGCGATGACCGCGAAGCCGATTTCCCTGGAGCCATCGATAGCCGCCAGCAGCGGCTTCTGGCCGTCCTCGATGCGCCGGAAGATATTTTCGAGCACGATGATCGCGTCATCCACCACCAGGCCGATGGCCAGGACCAACCCCAGCAGGGTAAGTATGTTGATGGTGTAACCCAGCGCGGCCATGACGGTAAAAGTTGCGATCACCGATACCGGCACGACCACCGCCGGGATCAGCGTGGCGATGATCGAACCCAGGAAAAGATACATGATGATCAGCACCAGCACCAGCGATACCGCGAGGGCCTTGTAAACCTCGTTCATCGAGGCTTCGATAAACTCGGCGCGGTCATAATTGACCTGCAGCACCATGCCTTCCGGCAACTCTGGCGCCAGCGCCTCCATCTCCGCCCGGACGGCGTGCGAGACCATGACGCTGTTGGCCTTGGAGAGCTGCTCTATACCCAGCGAGACCGCCGGCACGCCGTTGGCGCGAGCCATGTTGCGATCGTCCTCCGCGCCGATACGGACATCGGCCACTTCGCCGAGGCGCACGGCCTGTCCATCCTGTCCACGGCCGATGACGAGGGTCCTGAAATCCTCCTCGGTAGTGAAGCCGGTATCGGTGCGCAGCGTGAACTCACGTGTCTCCGACTCGATACGCCCGGCGGGCAACTCTATGTTCTCCGAACGCAGGGCGGTTTCTACATCCATGACCGTCAGGCCGCGCGCGGCCAGCGATTCGCGGTCCAGCCAGATTCTCATCGCAAATCTTCTGGCACCTGAAATCTGCACCCTGGCGACGCCGGGCACGGTTGAAAAACGGTCCACCAGGTAGCGGTCCGCGTAGTCGGTGATCTCCAGGCCGCTCATCCGGTCGGAGGTCAGGTTGAGAAACATGATCGGCCGGTTACGCGAGTCGACCTTGGCAATTTCCGGCGGGTCGGCCTCGGTGGGTAAACTATTGATCACCCTCGAGATGCGGTCGCGGATGTCATTCGCGGCGGCTTCGACATCACGGTCGAGGGTGAATTCGACACGTATGTCGGAGCGTTCGTCGCGGCTGTCCGAGGTCAGCTTTACGATGCCCTCGATACCGGCGATGCGGTCTTCGATGACCTGGGTGATCTTGGTCTCCACGACCTCGGCGGAAGCGCCGCGGTAGCGCGTTTCGATGGAAACCACGGGCGCATCGACGTCGGGGTACTGGCGCACCGGCAAACGCTGCATGGCCGCGAGCCCGAGGATGATCAGCAACAGCGAAATGACGCTGGCAAATACCGGTCTGCGCACCGAGTAATCGGAGATGATCATCAGTCGTCTTCCCGGCCGAGTATGCTGACGGCCTGTCCTTCACGCGCCTTCTGGGTACCGTCGACGATCACCGTCTCACCCTCTGACAGGCCCGAGAGTATCTCGACCTCACCCGGGCGCCGTCGGCCGATCTGCACCGCGCGCTTTTCGACGAGTTCACTGTCGCCCACGACGAACACGAACTGGGAGCTGCGCTCCGGGATCAGGGCGCGCTCGGGAATGACCAGGGCATCGATGTCGTCTTTCAGCAGGTTGACGGTCAAAAACATGCCGGGCCGCAGGTGCCCGCCGGTATTTGGCATCTCGGAGCGCACCTTCACCGTGCGGCTGACGGGGTCCACCCGGGTATCGACGCTGGACACCGCTCCTTCGAACGCATGGTCCGGATAGGCCGCGCTGTGTGCCAGTACTTTCAGACCCGGCTGTAACCGTGACAGGAATATTTCCGGCAGGTCGAAATCGACCTTGATGATGTGCGTATCATCGAGCGTCGTGATCACCGTGTCCGTGTCTACCAGGCTGCCGATCGAGACCCGCCGCAAACCGAGACGGCCCGCGAACGGTGCGCGCACCACGGTATCGGCGAGGCGCTTCTGGGCGACGGAGACCATGGCTTCATCGGCGATCTTTTTGGCCTCGTCCTGCAGCAGTTGCGACTTGGCGACCACCTTGTTCCTGAAAAGCTCGCTCGAACGCCGGTAGCTCGCCTCCGAATCCACCAGCGCCGCCTGCGCGGCGGCCAGATCGGCCACCTGCTCGAGATTGTCGAGCTTGACCAGCACAGCGTCTGCCCCGACCTCCTGGCCTTCCTCGAACAGGATCTCGGTCAGGGTCGCCGTGATCTTCGGGCGGATGTCCACCGACTCGTTGGCCCGCGCATTACCCAGGGCCTCGGCCGACAGCGGGAACGACTTCACCTTGGCCTGCGTCACGATCACGCCGGGCGGGGCCGACCCCTGCTGGGCGAGCAGCAACGGGTATTGGAACAGCAGCGCAAGCGCCAGCCAGGCAACGGGTATCCGGGAGTTTTTCAAGTGTTTTCCATTGTGGTTTGAGGGGTTCATTCTAATCTTTTCATCTGGCTAGGGTAAATCGACGGCCAAACCCTTCCATTCGTTTTCGGCCTGCTCGAAACGGCGTGTTTCAAACTCCAGCAGTTCCCGCTGCGAGGCGGTCGGGGGCAGGTCCGCGTGCTCGAGATCGATCGCGAGTTCCGTCAGCGCCCCGGCAACCTTGTCCGGTATCTCAGCCATGGTTGCGGAACCGGCTTCTACTTCGGCGGCTTCCATTGCGTCGTGCAGGCTGACCGCAGATCGGAAGA
>JBFZEL010000070.1:0-5702 GCA_041306925.1 Lysobacterales bacterium | reverse complement strand
TCTTCCGATCTTGACGCCAGCAATATCGTCATCAAGGTGCCCGCGTCGGCCGGATATGAAAACTCCGAGACCCTGGTCCTGCAGGGCCACATGGACATGGTCTGTGAGAAAACCCGGGACTCCAAACACGATTTCAACCGCGACCCGATCGAACTGGTGTACACCGCGGACGGTTGGCTCACGGCCAACCAGACCACGCTCGGCGCCGACAACGGCATCGCCATCGCCATGGCCATGGTGGTCGCGACCGACAGGGAAGTGGCGCACCCGCCGCTGGAGTTGCTGTTTACCACCGACGAGGAAACCGGGCTCACCGGCGCACAATCACTCCAGGCCGGCTTTATCGAGGGCCGGCAACTGCTCAATGTCGATTCTGAGGACGAAGGCGTATTCACGGTCGGTTGCGCCGGTGGCGCGGACGCACGCGTCGTCCTGCCCTTTGCAACGGGTGACAGCCTGCCCGGCTACGGCCCGTGCAGGCTGATGGGCAGCGACATGTCCGGCGGTCACTCGGGTATCGATATCAACCTGGGCAAGGCCAACGCCATCAAACTGCTGACCAGGGCTATCAACCTGCTCTCCCGGCAGACCGACGTGCGTATTGCCACCCTCAACGGCGGCACCGCGCGCAACGCCATTCCCCGCGATTGCGAAGCCGTGTTGCTGATTCCCGAAAAAGACTTTGGCAAGGCCAATGCCTGCATCGAACAACTGCAACAGAAACTGCAGTCCGAGTACCGCACGACAGATCCGAAGCTGAGTCTCACGCTGACGGTCGAAAATGGCGATTTCAATGCCGCCAGCGCCAGTACCACGCGTCGCGCCATCGACATGATCCTGGCCTATCCCGATGGAGTTACGGCCATGTCGAAGGATATCGCGGGCCTGGTGGAAACCTCCAACAACCTGGCCACCATCAAAACGGAGCGTGGCAAACTGGTCATCATCTCGAACCAGCGCAGTTCCAACATGGACAGCCTCGACCTGATCTGCGAACGCATCCTGGCCCTCGCCCGCCTGGCGGGAGCCGAAGCCGAGATCAGCGGCGTCTATCCGTCGTGGCAACCCGACATGCAGTCCAAACTGCTGGCACGCTGCCTGGATGTCTACGAGCAGCGTTTCGGCAGGAAACCGGTGGTCGAGGCGATCCACGCGGGTCTCGAATGCGGCATCATCGGCGCCAGGTACGCCGGCATGGACATGATCTCGTTCGGCCCGACCATCAAGTACCCGCATTCGCCGGATGAAAAGATCGACATTGCCTCCATCGGCAGGACCTGGGATTTCATGACGGCGCTGTTCGAATCGTACAGGTAGGCGGGTCAGCACCGGTCCAGGACCGGCTTCGAACCATTTCATGACACTGAGGAACAAATGAAATCAATCATTTACACAATATTGCTAATGACCATTTCATCTCCCGGTCTGGCGGACCCAAAACCGGCAACCAGCGAGGTGCTGCTGGATAACCAGGCGGTGCAGGTCATCCGCCTGACCTACCCCGCCGGGACCGAGTCCGGCATGCATACACACGAATTTCCCAACAGGGTCGTGTACTTTGTCAGGGGCGGCACATTGGAACTGGTCCCGGCAGACGCGCAAGGCCAATCCCAGGTACTGAAGGTCGCGGATGGAGAAGCCGTTTACATGCCCGCCGTTACGCACAACGTGAAGAATATCGGTGACAACGAAGTTGTCATTGTCGAAACAGAAATAAAGTAGCAGGTAGCAGGATGGATTGCGATGACTTCACGTAAATCGATGGACTGGATGTGGGCGCAGGCCTCCGACCTGCTCGACCAGGCCGAACGCATGCACCGCCGCTTGTTCCACCTGGCGGCCTCCGGACTCGATAGCTTCAGCTGGGAGCCACCGGTCGATGTATTTGAAAGCGAGCAGGAACTGATCGTGGTCGTGGCACTGCCGGGCGTACCGGAGGACCAGGTGGAAGTCCTGCCTGAACCGGGTGAGTTGCTGGTGCGCGCCCTGTGCAAGATCCCGTTTGCCGCTGACCGGTGGGCGGTGTGCCGTCTCGAAATACCCTACGGCAAATTTGAGCGGCGTATTGCCATACCCCCCGTCAGGCCCGATACGCTGAAGAGCGAGTTCCGCGATGGCTACCTGATCATGCAATTCGAAAAGTTCAACCAGGATTAAACGCCAGTGGCCAAGCAAATGAAAACGGACCAGCAAGCCCTGAATACCGATCCCGGCAATCTCACGGCATCAGGTTCAACGACCAGTGAGCAAACGGGTATGCGGCGCACAGCGTCCATTCCACCGGCAGATGCCATGATCATACTGCCGTGGCGCAACTCGGTATTGTTCCCCGGCACGATCATGCCCATGACCATCAGCCGGCCACGCTCACTGAACGCCGTGCAGGATGCAACCCGCCTACAGCGCCAGATTGGCATCCTGCTGCAGCGCGAGGACAGCGATGAAGACCCGCTGCCGGAACACCTGTATGAAATTGGCACCACCGCCATTGTGCTGCGTTATATCACCACGCCGCTGGGCGACCATCACGCCATTTGCCAGGGTATGCAACGATTCCGGATCCTGGAGTATCTCGACGGCTATCCTTACCTGGTCGCACGCGTGCAATTGATACCGCCGGTCACCACGATCGATGCCGACATCGAGGGCCGCGCCTTGAATCTGCGCAAGCGAACCAAGGAAATCCTCGACATGCTGCCACAGGTGCCGGAAGGTGTTTACGCGGCAATCATGGCGATGGAAAGCCCCGAAAACCTCGCCGACTTCGTCGCCAGCCAGATCGACATCGAGGCCGTGGACAAACAGAAACTGCTCGAGACGCTCGACCTGCAGGAGCGCCTGGACCAGTTGCTGGTAATGCTCAACCACCGCCTGGAAGTCCTGAGAATTTCGAACGAGATCGACCAACGCACGCGTGACACGCTGAATGAGAGGAACCGCATACACCTGCTGCGCGAGCAAATGCAAACCATCCAGAAGGAACTGGGCGAGGATGATGCGCAAGGGGCTGAAATCGCGGAACTGGAAGGCAAGATCGTAGCGGCGCAAATGCCTCCGGATGTCGAGCGCGAGGCACGCGAGGAACTCAATCGCCTGGCGCGCACGCCCGAAGGCGCGGGCGAATATTCCATGATCCGCAGTTACATTGACTGGTTGGTGGAGTTGCCCTGGCGCATGGAAGAGAAGACGCCGATCGATATCGCCGAGGCCAGGCGGATACTGGACCAGGACCACTTCGGTCTCGACAGGATCAAGAAACGCATCCTCGAATACCTGGCGGTGCGCAAGCTCAACCCTAATGGTAAAACCCCGATCCTGTGCTTTGTCGGACCACCCGGTGTCGGCAAGACCTCGCTGGGCCAAAGCATCGCGCGCGCAACGGGTCGCCGTTTTTCACGCCTGAGCCTGGGCGGCGTGCATGACGAATCTGAAATACGCGGTCACCGCCGCACCTACATCGGCGCGCTGCCGGGCAATGTCATCCAGCAACTGCGACGCGTCGGCACACGTAACTGCGTGATGATGTTCGACGAAGTTGACAAGCTGGGCGCAGGTGGTTTCCAGGGCGACCCGGCCTCGGCCCTGCTCGAGGTGCTGGATCCTGAACAGAACTCGGCCTTCCGTGATACTTACCTGGCGGTGCCGTTCGATCTTTCGGGCATCATGTTTATCTGCACGGCCAATGTAATCGATAACATACCCGGACCATTACGCGACCGCATGGAGGTCATCGAGCTTTACAGCTATACCGCGCAGGAAAAACTGCAGATAGCCAGGCGTTACCTGGTGGGACGCCAGTTGCAGGATGCCGGACTGACCAGCAAGCAATGCACTATCAAGGACGCCGCACTCAACGAAATCATCGACCACTACACCCGCGAGGCCGGTGTGCGCAACCTCGAACGCGAGATCGGCCGCGTGTTCCGCAATGTCGCCGTGCGGGTTGCCGAGGGCCACACTAAAAAGGTCGGCATTAAAGCCGGTGACCTGCCCGCCATCCTCGGCCCGCCAGTCTATGAGGCGGAGGTCGCGATGCGCAAAGGTGTTCCGGGTGTGGCCACCGGCCTGGCCTGGACACCGGTAGGTGGCGACATCCTGTTCATCGAGGCATCGCGGAGTCCCGGCACGGGTAAACTGATCCTGACCGGTCACCTGGGCGACGTGATGAAGGAAAGCGCCCAGGCGGCGTTGTCACTGATCAAGGCGCGTGTGGAGCATCTCGGAATTGCGCAGGAACTGCTCGACAAATCGGATATCCACATCCACGTGCCGGCAGGCGCAACCCCCAAGGACGGACCCAGCGCAGGCGCGGCCATCTTCACCGCGCTGGCCTCGCTGCTGACCGGACGGACGGTGAAAAGCGACGTGGCGATGACCGGTGAGATCAGCCTGCGCGGACTGGTGCTGCCGATCGGCGGGGTCAAGGAAAAAGTGCTGGCGGCCATGCGTGCCGGTATCAGGACGGTGTTGCTGCCGGAACGCAATCGCCGTGAGCTCGAGGAAATTCCGGAAGAGGCACGCCAGGCCTTGCGCCTGGAGTTTGTCAGCGATGTCGACGCGGTGCTCAAGCAGGCAATCGAACCGGCGAGTGAATCGGGTGGTGAATCGGCAACGCGTTAGCCCGAACATTGCACCAGCCGGATCTGACTCTCTTCTTAAGACAGTGAAACATAGGCAGAATAAGGCGTTATTCCGTAACAATCAGGAAATACAGTCTGTTCCCGAGCCGGGTCCTGTCCCGGCCCTGGCTGGTCCAGGCCTGGCTATCGCTGCCGGGCCTGCTTCTGGATTTCTGCCTGGCCCGGATACCTGCCGTTGCAATTACTCGAGCAACGCGGGCGGGTCCAGGTCCACATCCCAGCCATTGGCGGGTTTCGGAAAGCGCGCCTGCCATTTCTGCAGCAGTGCCACGTGTTCTTCCTCCTCGGCGAGCAGTTCCAGCGCCATCTGCCGAACCGCGTCATCGACCGTTGTCGCGGCCACGTGCCGAAAGAACGCTGCCGCACGTTGTTCGCCGTGCATGGCCAGTTCGAGGGCATGCCAGGGTTGCATCAGGTAGTGTGCCTCCTCCATTGCACCGCCTTCCGGGGATTCACCCCCCTCCCATTCATATTCCCAGGCCAGCAGACCCGGCAGTTCCTTGCCAAGCGATGCCCGCCTGACGTTGTCGATGTGCAGGCCCTCGATTTTCGCGAGCTTGCGGAACAGGTCGGCGACCGCGTAGTTGTGGTGTGTTTCCATGGCCTCTGCCAGGTCTTCAAAGCGCTCGACCGCTTCGCTCTCCATGGCCAGTGAATAGGCCAGCAATTCCTCCGCGCTATGGATGGTCCGGACGGCGCCGTGGTTACTGTCGCTCATAATCTGAATTCCTCATCAAACGCTTCGATGCGGGCGCTGACGGTTCCGGTTTGTGGCTGATAAACCGGTCGCTCGCCTTTGAAAAGTATGCCGGTATAGACCCCTTCATCTGACAACAACAGACGTGCGGCTTCGGCCGGGTCCGCTGTCCGCTGCCTTTCTTCGGGCGCGGCTATGAGCTGGTTTTTCCACTCGCGTTGTTCCGGTCGGAAGGTCACGCAGGGACTGAGTACCTGCAGCATCGAAAAGCCCGGGTGCCGGATCGCCTCCATCAGGATCCTCGCGGTGCCATTGGAATCCGCACTGGAACAGCGGGCGATGAAATTGGCGCCGGCTGCCAGCGC
>JBFZEL010000069.1:0-4914 GCA_041306925.1 Lysobacterales bacterium | reverse complement strand
ATTTCGGCAGGAAACCGTCGTGGTTGGCGCCACCCTCCCAGTCGAGCGCGTCACCGCCCGAGATGGACATCAGCAACTCGTAGCGGCGCATGTTCAATTCGGTGCCGTAATACTTGAACATGGATGCTGCGGCGCCAAGACTGACACCCGCTTTCACCTCGTCGCGGGCGCGTTCGATGGTCAATGCGAGAGCGCGTTCGTCCATTTCAAAGCGGGCAATATCGGCCCTCAGCATGGACTCGCCAAGCCTGCCATCCGCGCTGCCCAGCACTTCGATTGCGGTTCTGCTGACGGGCACACCGCCGGAGCGTGCCAGGCCGGAACCGCCGATCATCTCGCGTTCGTGGGTCAGCAGGTACTTGGCGATGGTCCAGCCATCGTTGATCCTGCTGATCACCTGGTTTTTTTCCACCCGGACGTTGTCCAGGAAGGTTTCGGCGAACGGTGATTTCCCGCTGATCAGCTTGATCGGCCGGGTTGAAACACCTTTACTTGCCATGTCAAACATCACGAAACTGATCCCCTCGTGCTTTTTGGCTGCAAAATCGGTCCGGACCAGGCAAAACATCCAGTCGCAAAGGTCGCCGTAAGAGGTCCAGATCTTGGAACCGTTGACGATGAAGTGGTCACCCCTGTCGTCGGCGCGCGTCTGCAGGCTGGCCAGGTCGGAGCCGGCATTCGGTTCACTGTAGCCCTGCACCCAGCGGATTTCACCACGGGCAATTGGCGGCAGGTGTTGCCGTTTCAGGTCCTCGCTGCCGAATTTCAGCAGCGGCGGGCCGAGCATCGAAATGCCGAAGCTTTCCAGCGGCGGGCGCGCCTTGATGCGGGCCAGTTCCTCCGTGAGAATCCTCGCCTGTGCGGCGTCGCAACCGGCACCGCCGTATTCGACCGGCCAGGTGGGCACGGTCCAGCCCTTTGCCGCCATTCGCTCCAGCCAGTTTTTCTGGTCGTCGCTCTGGAATTTGCAGTTTCTGCCACCCCAGCAGGCGTCGGCTTCATTGCGGTACGGGTGGCGCATGGTTTCCGGGCAGTTGGCTTCCAGCCAGTCCCTCGTTGCCTGTCTGAACGTGTTGTGGTCGGTCACGTGTCATCCCTTGCTGAAAAAGGTGAAAGCGGGATAAGCATGATAACCGAAGCGGCCCTGCGCCGGCAGTCGCTAAGCCCGGATCACGTATAATTTGCCCATCAGCAAAAGCACCGACAGGACGACTGGCATGAACGAAGTGGTTTATTCAAATACCGGCGGACGCATCGGCGTCATCAAAATCGATTCCCCACCGGTCAACGCACTATCCCAAAAGGTGCGCATGGGCATCATGCAGGCCCTGCAAAGCGCCATCGACGATCCGGCGACGCAGGCGATTGTTCTCAAATGTGCCGGTCGCACATTCATCGCCGGTGCGGACATCCGCGAGTTTGGCAAGCCGCCTTTGACGCCGCACCTGCCGGACGTGGTGGCGGCGCTGGAGGCCAGTCCGAAGCTGGTGGTCGCAGCGATCCACGGCACGGCGCTGGGTGGCGGGTTCGAGATCGCGCTTGGTTGCCACTACCGCGTGGCAGCTTCTGACGCCAGGCTGGGTCTTCCCGAGGTCAAGCTGGGCCTCATGCCAGGCGCCGGTGGCACCCAGCGCCTGCCGCGCCTGGTCGGTGTGCAGGCGGCGCTGCCGCCGATGATGTCGGGCGATCCGCTGAGCGCCGACAAGGCGCTCGAATTGGGTGCAGTCGATCACGTGGTCAGGCATGACCTGCTGAGTGAAGCCATCGCTTTTGCCGAGAAGTTGCTGATTGAATCCGCGCCATTGCGCCGCCTGTGTGACGTAAAGATTGATCCGGCCTCGGCGCCGGTAAGTTATTTCAGTGATTTCAGGGCTGCGAATGCGCGCAAAATGCGTGGTTATTTTTCTCCTGAAAGCATCATTTCCGCGGTCCAGGCAGCCGTTGAAATGAATTTTGTGGAAGGCATGCAACGTGAACGCGAACTGTTCAACGCGTGTTTACGCTCGCCTGAATCGGTCGCCCTGCGACATGTCTTTTTTGCCGAGCGGGAGGCCGGCAAGGTAGAGGGCGTGGGCGACGATACGCCGACCCGCGCTATTAAAAGTATCGCCGTGATCGGCGCCGGCACCATGGGTGGCGGTATCGCGATGAATTTCGCCAACCAGGGGATACCGGTGCATATCGTCGATGTCGATGCCGCGGCGATCGAGCGCGGTCTCGCGGTGGTACGCGGCAATTACATGGGTGGGGTGAAAAAGGGCCGCATGACGGAAACGCAGTTGGAAAAACTGATGCAGCTGTTCAGACCGACCACCGATTACGCGGAACTTGCGGGCGTGGACCTGGTGATCGAAGCCGCGTACGAGAACATGAATATCAAGAAGGACATATTCAAACACCTCGACCGTGTCTGCAAGCCCGGCGCGATACTCGCCAGCAATACCTCGACGCTCGATCTCAACGACATCGCGCGGGTGACGTCGCGGCCACAGGACGTGGTGGGCATGCATTTCTTCAGCCCGGCCAACGTCATGCGTCTGCTGGAAGTGGTGCGCGGCGCCAAAACCGCGCCGGACGTCCTCGCCACGATCATGAAACTGGCCAAACAGATCGGCAAGGTCGGCGTGGTCAGCGGCGTCTGTCACGGCTTTATCGGCAACCGCATGCTGGAGGGTTATATCCGCGAGGCCGGCCTGATGCTGCTCGAAGGCGCGCGACCGGAACAGATCGATAAGGTGCTCTACGATTTCGGCATGCCGATGGGGCCGATTGCGATGGGTGATCTCGCCGGCATCGATGTCGGCGCCAAAGCTCGCGAGGAACGGCGGCGCAACGGCACCTTTCCGGCGGACGAACGTTTCGGCCTGGTGGCGGACAAGCTGGTCGCAATGGGCCGTTGCGGGCAGAAAACCGGCGCAGGTGTCTACCGCTACGAGGCGGGTTCGCGCACGCCTTTGCCCGATCCGGAAGTGCAGGCGCTGATCCAGCGTGAGGCGGACAGGCTGGGAATCGAACAGCGCAAACTCGGCGATGAGGAAATACTGACGCGGTGCATCTATCCGCTGATCAACGAGGGCGCGCGCATACTCGAGGAGAGAATCGCCCAGCGCGCCGGCGATATCGACGTGGTCTGGATCAACGGTTATGGCTTTCCGCCCTACCGCGGCGGTCCGATGCACTATGCCGACCAGGTCGGCCTGGACAAAATCCACCGCCGGATTTGCGAGTTTCGTGACACTTCAGGCAACGAGTTCGGCTACTGGAACCCCGCGCCTCTGCTGGAAAGGCTGGCGCGTGAAGGTGGTCAATTTGCGGATTTTTGATCTCGCGACCGAAGTGACCCGTGCGAACTAGGGGACAGTTTACTTAATTTCCACTGTTTGAACTGCCCCTGGCACCTAAGAGCCAATTAAGTAAACTGTCCCCGGAGAGCCCCAAATGTGGCGGTGACGTCAGGATTATTGCCAGCATCGAAGACCCGGTAGTCATTCAGAAGATACTCAATCACCTGGATGACAATGCAACTTGTGCGACAACTGGATTATTACCAAACTGTCGGGCTTCACCGGCATAGGGTTTATTCGACTGAAATAATTTACCCAAATCAGTTTTCTGATCCGCTGCCCTTTATCTGGTAGCGGTGTGGCTTTCTCGCGCGGTGATTGGAGTTGACGTGAAATTGAGCACCATAAGAACAGCATCCGGTCTTCACCGAGTAACTGCCGCGATATTTCGCTGTAAACCAGGCAAAATGTTGACGTTAGGTGCGTTCCAATACATTTGGGCTTCTGGCAATATGGCTTTTATGCCACCTATGCACAGAGGCGCGCGTGAAAACTCATAACTTATTGCTTTCAATCGCTTTAGCCGCCACGATCCTGGCCGCGATCTGGGCGACGCCCACGGCCGAGGCGCAACCCGTGCCGGTCAACTTGCCCAGCATCCGCGCCGATTTGAGCGGCAGCTGGTACAACCCCGCGCAATCCGGCCACGGGCTGATGGTCGAAATTCTGGACAACCAGCGGGTAGTGCTGGCCTGGTACACCTTCGACGCCGCCGGCGCGCCGCTGTGGCTGATCGGCGAGGGTACGGTGCGGGGCCAGCAGGTCATCGCCAAACTCGGCGCCTTCAGCGGCGGCCGCCCGCCGGCTGACTGGGCCCAGGGTGAGCTGGTGTCGGAGCCCTGGGGCACGGTCACCATGACCGTCCAAAACTGCAACTCGGCCACACTGAACTGGGAATCAGCGCACCCGGACTTCGGCACGGGGGAACTGGAGCTGGTGCGACTCAGCTGGATCCAGGGCCAGCGCTGCATCGCCGACGAGCTGTACGGCCTGCAGGTACATTACAGTTTCGAACGCCGCACGCAGGGATTCAACGCCGTGTTCGCCGACCTGCCGCAAGACTGGCAGGGCGCGGATTACGAACTCGATTACCGGCGGGAGCTGCTGCCGGTCCCGCTGTCCGACTTTGCCGGCCTCAGGCTGACCGGGCATAACCGCTCGGACGACCTGGCCATGCTGGTCACCGCGCCGCTGCGCGGGCTGCAGCCGAACGCCCTCTACCGGGTCGAACTGGAGGTTGAACTCGCGACCAACGTGCCGTCTGGCTGTGCGGGTATCGGCGGTTCGCCGGGCGACAGCGTCTATGTGAAGCTCGGCGCGTCGGGCGAAGAGCCGCAGGCCGAGGTCGACCCTGTGGACGGGTGGCTACGCCTGAACTTCGACTTCGGCGTCCAGTCACAGGCGGGCGCGAACGTGCGCGTGGCCGGAACCCTGGGCAACAGCCAGAACTGCGACAACGGCGTGGACGTCGACTATGAAATCAAGACGCTCACCACCGAGGGGCAGCCACTGTTGGTCAGCACCGGCGACGACGGCACGCTGTGGCTCATCGCCGGTACCGACTCGGCCT
>JBFZEL010000068.1:0-4585 GCA_041306925.1 Lysobacterales bacterium | reverse complement strand
CCGCATCGTCCCGCCAGCCCATGAAATGAAACTGGCAACGCCTGAAGAGTCTTTTTCTCTTGCCCGCTCGTGCCAACACCTTCAGGTTAGCCCCGGCAAGCACCGCTGTCCACCTGCTCAAGCACGGGATCAACTGTGCAGTCGTGTTGTCTCGCGCCGACACTGAACCTTTTGAGACAAACCGCACTGGCGGAAGGTTAAGTTGCGCTGCGCCCGGCATGCAAACGTGTAAAATCGCCTCGTGAATTTGCAAACCATCATCAAAAACCGGTCGAATTTTTTCTGGACACTCCACATCGGTGGCTGGGCCGCCTGGGGTCTCATCGGCAAATACCTCTATACGGCAACGTTCGTGGAGGACCTGGCACCCAACTACGCTGTCTACGTCGCTGTCATCACCTTCCTCGGCATGCTCTTTTCCCTGCCATTACGTTACCTTTACCGCTTCCTGTGGGACCGCAAGATCTGGCTACAGGCCATCGGACTGCTCGGTGGCAGCGCGCTTGTCGGGTTTGCCTGGATCGAGTGCCGCAGCTACATTTACATGAACTGGCTGGAAAACGCCGCTGACATGGCGGCGTGGACCGAGAAAGTGGGCGAACTCGCTGAAATTTACACCAAGGTGACTTTTGCTGAGAGCTACTTCGGCAGCATGACGACCATCCTGAGTTGGAGTGCCCTGTATTTTGCCATCAAGTCCTACCGGGTTTTCCAGGACGTCCGCGAAGCCGCGCTGAAGTCGGCGGCCATGGCGCACGAGGCGCAGCTGAAAATGCTGCGTTACCAGCTCAACCCGCATTTTCTGTTCAATACACTCAACGCCATCTCTACCCTGATCCTGGAACAGGATACGCAACTGGCCAATCGCATGGTCACCAAGTTGTCCAGCTTCCTGCGTTACTCCCTGGATAACGACCCCATGCAGAAGATCACGCTGGCACAGGAATTGCAGGCCCTGCAGCTTTACCTTGATATTGAAAAGGTAAGGTTTGAAGACCGGCTTGCTCTGGAAGTCGATATCGAGGAAACCGCAAAGGACGCACTGATCCCCAGTCTGCTGTTGCAACCATTGATCGAAAACGCCATCAAGTACGGCATCGCCCGCGCCGAAGGCGGTGGACACCTGAAAATTTCGGCCAAGGTGTTTGCCGGCGATCTGCTGATGGAAATCAGCGATGATGGCCCGGGATGTGAACTGGTCAACAACAACATACCAGACGCCAAGGGGGTCGGGCTGAGGAACACCCGTGAACGTCTCGCTACCCTGTATGGCAAGGAACATTCCATCCGGCTGACCCATACCGACCCACACGGTCTGACCATCTGTATCCGTATTCCATTTACCCCAAACCACGGGCCACGTCAGCCGTTTCCCGCACAGAAGGCTTAAAGATACTTTAAACCGACCCTGTTTTTAAGGAGCCCCGGATTAATTCCGAGGTTACCGCGACACATAAACGTGTCGTCAAATCAGCGGCGCCAAGCCGTTGCTTTGTAAGGCAGTCGGAAATGACAGTTTTCGAATGCCGCGCTCTGCAAACGCCTGGACGGTATTAAGCAGAGCTCCCTTAATCAATATCAGTAGGCAATATCAGTCGGCGGTTGAGCGGCACTGTTGCGCCTGTGCTGGTGCTGGCTCCGCTGGGCATGGATACGTATTTCAAGCTGGCGGGCGAATTCCGGTCTTTCACCCAGCCACTCAGTTCGATTACCCGGAATCCTGATCCGGTATTCGTGACGGCCCTGGTCCGCCTCGGCGAAAATGCCCAGATTATCTATCAGTTCAATGTGGCCGTACTTGCGGTTATAACGTTCGACCCAGATCGGGTGCGGAGAAAGCGGGAGGTCCGGCTGATTGATCCTGGCCAGCATGCGCAACAGGTCCGCTTGCTGAAAAAACCTGTCGTCGATCAGACCGCGTTGATAATCCTGGCCAATCACCAGCAACGGCACCCGGGCGCGTGCGCTGTCGCCGTAACGTTCGGTTTCGGCTGCGCTCAATGGCCGCATCTGCCGGTGGTCAGCCGTGATCAACAGGATGCCATTGGCAAAGAAACCGCTCTCTGCAAGCCGTGCATAAAACCACGCCAGTTGCTGCAGGCTCCAGTCCCACACCGCACGCGGCGTGTCCGGTCCGCCCTCGGGGTGTCTGTAGGGCAGATGCGTACTGGTGGTCGCCAGCGTCAACAAGAATGGCTGCCGGGACACCCTCAACTGCCGCACCGATGACAAGGCCTCGTCATAAAGCCAGCTATCCGAAGGTGCATCCTGCACCACCCTTGGCGCGCTTCGCAGCGCCTCGACTTCATCCCTGCCCCTGCTGCGGTCGAGACCCAGGCCGCTCAGGAACCGGTCCAGCCCGATGAAGGCGAGGTCCGAGCTGGTCAGAAAATCCGTGAAGTAACCCTGCCGCCGATACTCGGCGATAACCGAATCCTGGATTGCAAACTCGTCGAACATGTAAGGTGTGGCCGTGGGAAAATGCATCGGCGGAAAGCCACCGAGCAAAGCAATCAGGCCGCCCTCGGAGGCCTGGTGATTGGCGAAGAAGTTCCTGAACAGGACGCCCTCTTCCGCCAGTTTGTCAAAGCGCTCCAGCAGCCCCGGCTGACCTGACAGTTTTTCTGAATTGATCGATGAGAGTGATTCGACAACCAGCAGGATGATGTCAGGTTTTGCCACCGGCACCGCCGCCGGTGGCGTTTTCAATGCGGCATAGAAGCTGATCTCCTCCGGTGTGTAGGCCAGCGCCTGCCGCTCATCCGGAACTGCGGGCAGCCTGCCGGGATCCAGCATCGCATAACGCTGCAGTGGCAATGGTGCGTAGACCGAACCGAAAACGGCGGCCACCAGCGCAACCACCGGCAGAATCACGCCGATTCGTTTCACCGCGGGTGTTGGCGCTGCAAATACAAACACGCAAACCAGCAATGACAAGATCGCGGTTAGCGTGCTGGCGTCGATAAAACTCAAAACAACGCCCCATTCCGGGACATACCTGGCGATTTCAAACAAAGTCGCGTGCTGATCCAGTGCCAACAGCACAAAACTGTCCACCAGGTAGACTACCGTCAACAGGAAAAGGACCAGCCAGCACAGGCCGCGCAGCCATTTCAGCCTGCACAGTCCTTGTACCAGCGCGACCAGGAAAATCAGCGCAGGAAAGGCAGCGTCACTGCCAAGCAGTGCAACCAGGCTGAGCCAGTCCCCGCCCATCTCAGAGGTCAGGCGGACAGCCTTGAATACCGCCAGCAGCAGCACGAATGCCACCAGGCCAACCGGGTAAGTTGCCTGACGAAGACGCGGATTCATTGTGGCACTAGTACCGTGACCCATAGATTTCGACGCATCCAGAGCCCCCCGGATGTGCCGGGACAAGGCGCACCGCGCAGGCAATGGCCCAGCCCTTGGCAAGCGGTGCAACGCGGTACCGGTGCATCCGGGGGGCTCCCTTCGGGCGGGCCGCTAACCAGCCATCTGCGGCGTTGCGCTGGCTGGAAATGGGGACCGCCATTCCGGCGCCAGCGCGCCTTGCATCTGACCGGTCAGCGACCCGCTGGTTGTGTCGAAATCTATGGGTCACGGTACTAGCATGAATGATGAACGCATGCAGCGTTACAGCGACATCATCATCGAGCATAGCCAGTTTCCGCGACACCACGGCAGCATCGCCGCGCCCACCCACGAGGGCAGCGGCGAGAATCCGTTTTGTGGCGACCGTGTCACTTTGAAATTCTCGGTCAACGCGGCCGGGGTCATCGAGCAGGCGGCCATCGAATGCGTCGGCTGCGCCATCTCCACCGCATCCGCCTCGCTTTTGGCCAGCCACCTGCACGGGCTCAGCCTGGCACAGGCGGAGGTGCTGTTCGAGCAGGTGCGCAACGCGATTACCGGCGGACCGGACGAGGTGCTCGACGAGGAACTGGGTGAACTGGCGGCGCTGGCGTTTGCGGGCCGTTATCCCTCGAGGGTCAAATGCGCGACTTTGCCGTGGCACGTGTTGAAACACGCATTGGCACGCGATGCAACGGTGGCCACTACCGAGTGAGGTGGTTAGCGGTCTCGCCGCAGTCCCTGCAAGCGGTTTTCTTCTGTATGCCCAGCGTCCGCCATTGCCAGTCAACCGCGTCGAACAGGTGCAAACCGGCAGCTTGCGTCTTGCCGGCCAGGTGAGTTAACGCGAAATACGCGGCGGAAACGCCAATGATACCGGCCACGGGGGCGAATATCCCCGCGCCCGGACAATCTTCCAGGGTCTCCGGCGCGGTGCCGTAGACACAGCGGTAGCAGGCCTGTGCGGGTGTGTCGGGGCGCAGCACCATGATCTGGCCCTCCATGCGGATGCACGCGGCCATGATCCAGGGCTTTTTCAGCGCGAGACAGGCACGGTTGACCGCCAGGCGGGTGCCGTAATTGTCGCTGGCATCGATGACGAGGTCGCAACCGGGCAACAGCGTGTGCAAGTCTGCGTCGGTCATGCGCCGGTTGATGCAATGCAAGCGGGTTTCCGGGTTCAGGGCCTGTAAGGCCACGCTGGCCGCATCTGTCTTCAGACGGCCGAGATCGGATTGCCGGTAGAGGAAGA
>JBFZEL010000067.1:0-2822 GCA_041306925.1 Lysobacterales bacterium | reverse complement strand
TCCGCAGCGCTTGTGCAGAACCGCGCAGGTGTGGGAGACGGAGTCGCGCATCTCGGCGTTTCCGCGCCTCGCCCGTGAATTTACGCAAGGACGGCTGTCATGTCGAGTCGCAGGTGAATTGGACGCGCAACGTCGGTCTGTACTGCATATCGCCATCCACGGCGAGATTGTGCTGACCTGCCAGCGTTGCATGGGTGATTTGCCGCAGCAGGTTGAGATCAACCGTCAGGTTCACCTGGCACGCGATGAGGCGGATGTGGAACGACTCGAGGAAGCGCTCGGTCTCGATGGCGAAGTCATCCTGGCTGATGAAAGGCTGAACCTTGTGGAACTGGTCGAGGATGAGGTGTTGCTGGGTCTGCCGCTGGTGCCCAGGCACGATTTGGGTGAGTGTTCCGGGTCGGTAACCTGATAGAACAGGTCATCGGAACTAAATTGAATTTAAAAGGAGTTTGAAATGGCTGTTCAGCAAAACAAGAAGTCTCCCTCCAAGCGCGGCATGCACCGTGCCCATGATTTCCTGACCAATCCGCCCCTTGCGGTCGAGCCGACCACCGGCGAGACGCATTTGCGTCATCACATCAGCCCCAACGGTTTCTACCGCGGGCGCAAGGTTGTCAAGGCCAAGGGCGAATAAGGTCCGGCGCGCGCCGTTCTAGGGCGCGCCAGCATCGTTCGGCTCAGGCTGCATGCGCTACATTACTGTCGCTATCGACGTCATGGGTGGGGATCACGGTCCCCACGTCACGGTGCCTGCTGCGATCAAGTGTCTGGATCGTCATCACGATCTGAACATCATCCTGGTCGGACCACAGGATGTGATTGCCGCCGAACTCAAGGCCTGTCGTGCCCAGACCAGTCCACGTCTGATCGTTCGTCATGCCAGTGAGGTCGTGGCGATGGACGAACCCCCCGCGTCCGCACTGCGCGGCAAGAAAGATTCCTCGATGCGGGTCGCGATCGACCTGGTCAAATCCGGCGAAGCCGACGCCTGTGTTTCCGCCGGTAATACCGGCGCCCTGATGGCGACTGCGCGTTTCGTTCTCAAAACCCTGCCAGGCATCGACCGGCCGGCGATTGCCACGGTGATGCCCACCATCAACGGCCATGCCCTGGTGCTCGATCTGGGCGCCAACGTCGACTGTACCGCCGAGCACCTGCTGCAATTCGGCATCATGGGCGCAATGCTGGTTTCTGCGGTCGAGCACAAGCCCAACCCCAGCGTCGGACTGCTGAATATCGGTGCCGAGGAAATCAAGGGCAACGAAACGGTCAATCAGGCAGGAGAATTGCTGCGCGACAGCCACCTCAACTTTTATGGCAACGTCGAGGGCGATGACATCTTCAAGGGAACGACCGACGTCGTGGTGTGTGACGGCTTTGTCGGCAATGTCGCCCTGAAGGCTTCCGAGGGCGTTGCCAAAATGATCGCCTCTACCCTGCGTGCTGAATTCAAGCGCAATATCTTCAGCCGCCTGGCTGGACTGGTGGCGCTGCCAGTGATGAATGCGTTCAAGCGCCGCCTCGATCCGCGCCGCTACAATGGCGCGACACTGGTCGGACTCAAGGGCGTCGTGGTCAAAAGCCATGGATCGGCTGACCTTTTCGCGTTCGAGCGTGCCATCGAAACCGCCAGCGACGAGGTTCGCAACAATGTTCTTAAACGCATCTCCGATCAGATGCAACTTATCCAGCGGGTAGCGGCTTGAACTATTCCCGAATTCTCGGTACGGGCAGTTATCTCCCCGACCATATCCTGACCAATGCAGACCTCGAAAAACTGGTCGAGACCAGCGATCAGTGGATCGTCGATCGCACCGGCATCCGCGAACGCCATATCGCCGCAGAGGGTGAACTCACTAGTGACCTGGCCACGGCTGCTGCGCGTGCCGCTCTCGACGCGGCGGGTCTGCAGCCGAACGACCTCGATCTGCTGCTGGTCGCCACGACCACGCCCGACCTGGTTTTCCCCAGCACTGCGTGTATCGTGCAGTCGAAACTCGGCATGAGCAACGGCAAACCGGCCTTCGACCTGCAGGCGGTTTGCAGCGGATTCGTTTACGCCCTGAGCGTGGCCGACCAGTTCATCAGAAGCGGATCGGTCAGGCGCGCGCTGGTCATCGGCGCGGAAACCCTTTCCCGCATCACCGACTGGAACGACCGCAGCAACTGCATCCTGTGGGGCGACGGTGCGGGCGCGGTGGTGCTGGAGGCATCGACCGAGCCGGGGATCATTTCCACCCACATTCACGCCGACGGCCGTCACAAGGAATTGCTGCGCACCACCAACGGTGCCTCGACCCGCAACGGCGGGCCGGCGCTAATGCGCATGGAGGGTAATGCGGTGTTCAAGATGGCGGTCAACACGCTCGACCGCATCGTCGACGAGACGCTGGAAGCCAACGGCCTGCAAAAGTCGGACATCGACTGGCTGGTGCCGCACCAGGCCAACATCCGCATCATCTCCGCCACTGCCAAAAAGCTCGGCATGAGCATGGATAACGTCGTGACCACCGTCGCTGGCCACGGCAATACCTCGGCCGCGTCGGTGCCGCTGGCCTTCGACGTGGCGGTTCGCGACGGCCGCATCCAGCGTGGCCAGACAGTCCTGATGGAAGCGTTCGGCGGTGGCTTCACCTGGGGCTCGGCGCTCCTGAAGTATTGATTCTCAGATAACAGGAATTGGCTGTGAAACTTGCTTTTGTATTCCCCGGACAGGGTTCGCAATCGGTCGGCATGATGCAGGGCTGGGGCGAACGTGCCGAAGTGCGTTCCACCTTCGCCGAAGCTTCCGATGCACTCGGTCAGGATCTGTGGACGCT
>JBFZEL010000066.1:0-12061 GCA_041306925.1 Lysobacterales bacterium | reverse complement strand
GCCGCAGTTCGGTGTTCAGCGCGGCATTCAATATCGGCCCAGGGTTCGCCACGCCGTCGAGCTTTGCCATGATCGCCGTGTCGACTTCGAGATCACGCTCACCGCCCCCGGCGGCGATAATCATATTGGTCGCGGCCAGCAGCTCTGGCTGGTGCGCGATACCGGCGTCATCCAGCGCCAGGCCGGCGGCATAGGTGCCGAGGTGCTGCCAGGGTCCCATCTGGCGCTGATCGCTGCGCTTCGGGATCTGTGCGTCGATGTTGAATTCGACCATCGGATGAACGGGGTAGGGCGCCTGGCGTTCATGGTCGACCGAAGGCACGGGCACCCTGCCCGAGGCCAGTTGCGCCCAGTGCGTGTCAGGACCTTCGCCCAAAGAGCTCACCAGTCCGATCCCTGTGACCCAGACTTCAGATTTTTCAATACGCATGATTGTCACTCGGTTGGTGAATGGCTTATTTGTTTGAACCGGTCCAGCATGTTGTTTTTCAGTGTGTCATTAGGGAACGGCATGATCCGGAACATCAGCTGGCTGTCGCAGATTTTCTTGCCGTCACGCGAGATACGGGCCTTCGTGGCCGCAAAGCCCGAACCGTCGTGCTCGAGTTCGGCCTCGACGCGCAGCACCTCACCGGGTTCGACAAAGGTGCGCAGCTTGGCGCCGGTGACGTTGGCGAGGAATGGCATTTTTTCAAATTTCATGCGGGCCAGGAGCATGAAGCCGGATGCCTGCGCCATGGTTTCGATCAAAAGCACGCCCGGCACCAGCGGTGAGCCCGGGAAATGCCCCTCGAAAACAGTGCTTTCCAGCGGCACATCGGCGCGCGCCACGATCCTGCCGTTGGCAGGATCGAGATCCTCGACAACGTCGATCATCTGGAAATATTCGAGTAGCATGCAGGCGCTTTGGGTTAAGCGTTTTTGGCTGCAATGAGTTCGTCGATCCGGGCGCAGAGTTTGCTCAGGATAAAATACTCATCGACGGAAGCCTTGTTCTCGTTCAGTTCTTCGGTCCATTTTTCCAGGGGGATTTTAATACCGAAATTCTTGTCGATGGCGAAAGCGATATCCAGGAAATCCAGGCTGTCGATGCCAAGATCGGTGAACGCATTCTTTTCGGGTGTGATGTCTTCCAATGGAATATCGCTGGTTTCGGAGATAATTGCAGCTACTGCTTCAAATGTTGTCGCCATATTCTATACCTGTGTTCATGTTGATTTGTCGGCTGCCATCATAACGTGGCGTCACGTACCGTATCCACTATACAATCACTTACGACGCAGATGGTGTTTGGATCGTCAGATTTCAAACTTCAAGTGCCGTATTGTATTGCTTATGTTCGTTATCGGCCATACATTTACCAGCGCAACACCGGTAAAACCGGATTAACAGCGGAGACATCCATGGCAGGTATAGAAATCGGGTCCGGACTGGCGGCATTCTTTGAGCAGGACCACCGCGATTGCGATGCCCGCTGGGCGGATGTTGAAGAACTCCTGGCTACCGAAGACATCGAGGCAGCGCGTCCGGCCTGGCTGAAATTCAGTGCGGGCATGCAACGCCACATCACCATGGAGGAAGAGGTCCTGTTCCCCGCATTTGAAACGGCCTCCGGTATGCCGGAAGCTGGCCCGACCGCCGCCCTGCGCACGGAACACCGCCAGATGCAGGACTTGCTCGGGCAGATCAGCAACGCCATTGAATCCGGTGATTCTGAACAGGCACTCGACGCCGGCGATACATTGCTGATGCTGATACAACAGCACAACGCCAGGGAAGAGAGCGAGTTGTACCCGGTGGCCGAAAGTCTGCTGGCCGGTCGCTGGGCCGAACTGGCGGCGCGTCTCGATCAGTACTGACCTGCCTGGCCGTGTCGCCGTGCGCTGCGTGGCTCAGCACTTTTGTCAGGGTGGGCGTCACATCGTTTTCTTTTAAATTATGACAAACAGCCTGGGTCCGTTTCCTGCAAGAAAACTGATGAAAATATTTGTGCGGGGCGTCTTGCATGGTACACAATCAACTATGCAAACTTCACTCAATCCCAATTTGAAACAAATCCTGTTTTTCACCTGGCTGACCATTGTGGCGCCTCTGGCCAGTGCATTTGACGACGCGGACGCCGCGCGTCTCTCGGCATTTACCCAACGCGGCATGGAACTCTGGCACGTGCCGGGTATGTCGGTCGCGGTCGTGACAAAAGATGAAGTCCTGTTTCAAAAGGGCTTTGGCCAGACGGCCGTTGACAACGGCCAGGCGGTAGATCAGCACACCCTGTTCGCCATTGCCTCGACCACCAAGGCGATGGTGGTTGCCGGTGTCCTGATGCTGGTCGATGCGGAGAAACTTTCGCTCGACGACCCGATCACCCGGCACATTCCCGAGTTGCAGTTTGAAAACCCGCTGCTGGCGCAACAGTTGATGGTGCGTGATTTGCTGGCGCACCGCACCGGTTTACCGTCTACGGATTTCTTTGGCTTTATGCAGGATATGCCGCTCCTCGAGCAACTCGCGCGGTTGCGGGCCGTGCCGATGGAGTCTCCGCTGCGTACCCGCCTGATCTACCAGAACACCATGTTTGAAATTGCCGGCCTGCTGATCGAACGGCTCAGCGGCCAGCGCTGGGACGAGTTCCTGGCGCAGCGCCTGTGGCAACCGGTCGGTATGCTGGAAACCATCAGCAACCGCGCACAGTTCAAGGCAGGGCAAAGCCATGTGACACCTTACCGCTATTTTGAAAATAAACTCATCGTCGCCGACTGGGATATACCTGCGGACCATGCCGAGGCCGCCGGATCGGTCTGGTCTTCCATCCACGACATGAGCCTGTGGGCCCAGTTCCTGTTGCGTGACGGCGTCACCAGTTCTGGCGAAAGGCTGTTGTCCGAAGCGGCCATGCAACAGATGTTTGAACCACAGCAACTTGCAACCCCGGATGATTTCTACCCGACCGTCGAGTTGACCCAACCGCACTGGCGCAGCTATGGCCTGGGCTGGTTCCAGCAGGATTTCCAGGGTAGGAAGATCGATTTTCACACCGGCAGCCTTTCCGGCCTGATTGCCATCATCGGCCTGGACCGCGCCAACGACAAGGCCGTGGTCGTGCTCGGCAACCGCGACCACGCCGAGATGCGTCACGCCCTGCTGTGGGAGGTCATGGACTTTAGCACGGCCGACAACCGGCGTGACTGGAACCAGGAGGTTTACGACCTGTACGCGGCACGCCAGGAAAAGGCCAGGTTAAGCTGGGAAGAAACCAAGCAAAAACGGCTCAAACACACCAAGCCCGGTTTGCCACGCGGCGCTTACGCCGGCTTATACCGTCATCCGGCCATGGGTGACATACGCATCGAAGGCTCGGGCGCCGGCATGCAACTTCGGACCACGCTGGTCGATTTCGAGATGAGTCACTGGCATCTCGATACATTCCTGGTGGAATACAAAATCTGGGAATATTTTGATTTCGCGAGCTTCAATATCGATGCCGAAGGCAGCATCACATCGGTCAATGTGTTCGGCGAGAAATTTGAACGCGTAAAGGCCGAGTGACCTTGGCCGGGCCGGTTAGCCCCCGCTCTGACTAGCGCGACCCCGGCTTGTACAAGCGCTAATTTTAGCGGAGCCGGAATAGCGCACCTGCCGGCCCGGGCATCTCAATCCAGACCCCCGGCCAGACCCTCACCCAGACCCTCACCCAGACCCCTGGGCCAGACCCCTGGCGAGATCGCGTTTCAGATCCTCGCTATCTTCCAGACCGACGGAAATCCGGATCAGACCATCGGCGATACCGGCCTGTTCACGTTGCTCGGCCGACAGGCGGTGGTGTGTCGTGCTGGCCGGATGGGTGATGGTGGACTTGGTGTCGCCGAGATTGGCGGTAATGGAAATCAGGCGGGTCGCGTCGATCAGTTTCCAGCCCGCCGCCTTGCCGCCGTGCAGTTCGAATGACAGTAAGCCGCCAAAACCGGACTGCTGTCTTTTTGCCAGTTGATGCTGGCCGTGGCTCTCCAGACCCGGGTAATAAACCCGTTTGACCGCGCTTTGCTGTTCCAGCCAGCGCGCCAGTTCGAGCGCGTTTGCGCTGTGCGCCCGCATGCGCAGGCCCAGTGTCTCGAGACCTTTCAAAAACACCCAGGCATTGAACGGGCTCATGGCCGGTCCGGCTGTCCTGAGAAAACCGTATACCTTCTCGCCGACGAGGTCTTTCGGTCCGGCGACGGCGCCGCCCACGCAACGGCCCTGGCCGTCCAGGAACTTGGTCGCGGAGTGGATGACGATGTCGGCGCCGTGCCGCAGCGGTTGTTGCAGGGCAGGGGTACACAAACAGTTGTCGACCACCAGCCAGACACCGTGCCGATGGGCCAATTCCGCCAGTTGCTGTATGTCCGCCAGTTCCGTCAGGGGGTTGGACGGGGTTTCCAGGAACATCAGGCGGGTCTCGGGACGGATCGCCGCGGTCCAGTCGGCGATGTCGGCCAGGTTGACAAAACTGGTGCTGATGCCGAGCTTTGCCAGGTAGTTGGTAAACAGCATGGTGGTCGAGCCGAATATGCTGCGGGACGAAACGATATGGTCACCGCTCTGCAGCAGCGCCAGGCAGGTCGCGAGGATGGCCGCCATGCCGGAAGACGTGGCCACACAGGCCTCCGCCCCTTCCAGCGCGGCGAGTCGTTGCTCAAAGACCTTGACGGTTGGGTTGGTGAAACGCGAGTAGATGTTGCCCGGCTGTGCATCGGAAAAACGCGCAGCGGCCTCTGCGGCCGACGCAAACACATAGCTCGAGGTCGTGAATACCGGCTCGCAGTGCTCGCCTTCAGGGCTGCGTACCTGGCCGGCCCTGACCGCCAGCGTGTCAAATTTGTAATCGTCATCGTATTCGGGCATGGGCAGCTGTGTCCAGGTGATCGGGTTACGGTTTTGGCTGTGCAGTTGCGCACTGTCAAACTACAATATGCATTAATTATTTGCATGAACGCAAGGAATACGAACGTATGAAAATCGTCGCAGACATGAGTCTCTATCCGTTAAGGAACGGACCGATTCCCAGCATCATCGAATTTATCAGGGATCTGCGCGAGCAGGATGGCGTCGAGATCGTCACCAACCAGCTTGGCACCCAGTTACGTGGCGAATTCGGGGCCGTGACTGGCGCTATCAACCAGTGTATGCGCAAGGCCATGCAAGCGCCCAATACGGTGGTGCTGGTTGTTAAATACCTGAACATCGATGTCGAGTTGCACAGGGCGCCCAGCCTGACCCCGCCTTAATTCGATCGCAAGTCACCCGGACAACGGCCCCGGCCATGAGGGGGGATTCTGACCAGCGCCACTGTCCGGGTGAACGAACCTGCGGCAGGCAACTAACCTGAGGTATGTTACAAGCACACTTGTGGTATGCCCCCTGTGAAATATGACAGTCTATTGCCTGCGGAAAGTGCTGCAGAGAACTGCCCGCAGCGGCGGCTACGCCAGTCAGCCGGTGGGGCCTTGGCTCATCTGTCAGGCGTCTTTGAGGTGACCAGCCCAAGTTTGATGGCGAACTGGATCAATTCCGAATTGGTCTTGATGTCGAGGTCTTCCATGATCTGGTATTTGTGAAACGCGACCGTCCTGGGTGTGATATTCAGGGTTGCGGCGACTTCCTTCATGGTATGCCCTTCTGCCAGTAATTGCAGGACTTCACGTTGGCGAATCGTGAGGTTGCCGTGCACCTTCGGGCCTGCCGGGTTCCTGATGAAGGAACTGAGCATGCCTTCCTCAAGGCTGGCTGTGACATAATTTCTAGAGTTCAGCACCGCGTCCAGGGCCTGGAACAGTTCAGATGCGGCTGAATTTTTCAGGAGATAGCCGTTCGCACCGATCCTGAAGGCCTCGGCGACCATCTCCGGGTCCTCGTTGACGGTCAGAAATACGAGCTTGACCTCCGGCAACAGTTTTTTAAGTTTCTCGCCGGCGTCAAACCCGTTCAGGTTGGGCATGTTGATATCCATCAGCACGACGTCGGGTTTCAGCTTTGCAACCATGGACAGCATCTTGCGACCGTCGGTCGCGGTGCCAACGATGTCATATTTTGGTTCGAGCAATTTGCTGAATGCTTCCAGGAGCAGCGTGTGGTCGTCGGCGAGAAGGACACGTGGGCGCATCATAATAATTCCAGTCGCATTATAGTTTTATACCATGTCGGTTCGTGAGCAAATTTACCATGCGCCTTTTGACAGGTGCCGGGGCAGCGCGAGTCTGTCAAAATGGCGAATCTGGGGATATAGTCTATATCTGTTCTGCAGCCGACACAAAAATAAACGGGGGAGTTGTTTGGCGTGACGCAATCATCAGAAGCTCAGCAAAATTCCACTGCGCACATTCTCGTCGCCGAAGATGACCAGGTGACAAGAATGCTTTTAAAAAAAATACTTGAACAGGCAGGTTACCACGCCGACTGCGTTGCGGATGGCCAGGCGGCGGTTGCAGCCCTGCAACTGATGGATTACGACCTGATCCTGATGGATTGCTACATGCCTCGGTTGGATGGGTTCGCCACGACGCAGTTGATCCGGCATTCGAGTTCCGCGGACATCAACCCGAGAATTCCGGTGATTGCAATGACCGGGCTCAGCGGTGAACAAGACCGCGCCCGCTGCCTGGATGCCGGCATGGATGACCATATCGGCAAACCGGTCAGGGCGGATGAACTCATCCTGGCCATTGAAAAAAACCTGGGCAGAACCGCGGGCAGATTCGCGCAAGGGGCGGGCGTCGTGCCGCTGGCTTTGGGCGCCGCAGAACCAGCCCTGGAAGGTGATTTTCTGGACACGCTGCTGGACCGGTTCCTCGCAGAAATCCCGGACGTGGTCAAAAGCCTGGCGCTCGCTGCCGAGGGCAAGGACCTGGCGGAACTCGAGCGTATCGGTCACCGCCTGCGGGGGACGAGCGATGTCCTCGAAATGCGCAAGCTGTCAAGCCGTTCACGGGCGCTGGAACAGGCCGCAAAAAACGGCGATTCCGTCGTAGCGGTGAGGCTCGCAGCTGACATGATTGGCGCACTGCAGAAAATAGCGGCGGCACTTCAACACCCGGCAAATTGAACATCGGCAGGGCCCCCGGCGCTCCCATTTACGGATCGCTTCAGCAGCACCGCTGCGCATCATTTTGGGTGGCGCCGCTTGCGCAGCAGCTTGACCAGGACCCTGGCAAGTATTGGAAACGTGGCCAACAGGCATAACGCAGTCATCAGCCCGGGTGTGAAGACGGCCGCCAGGCTGAAACTTTCGATCTCCCCCAGTTGGCTGCCGGCGTAAGAGAGGATCAGCATGACCGGCACCATCCCGCACAGGGTCGCCAGCATGAATACCGGCACCCGCATCGAGGTCAAACCCATCAGCAGGTTCAGCGACCAGAAGGGGATCACCGGTATCATTCTCAGGCCAAACAGGAAGAAAGCGCCTTCTTTTTCGAGACCCTTGTTGACCATGTCGACCTGCGCGGCAAACCTGCGCCTGACCAGGTCGTGGAAAAGATAGCGTGTGCTGTAAAGCGCAACGGTTCCGCCGAGTGTGGATGCCATTAGTGAAAGTACACAACCGGTCAGTGTGCCAAAGACGATACCGCCGGTTAACGCCAGTACGGCGGTGACCGGCAGGGAGCAGCTGGTTCCGATCATGAATACCAGGAAGAACACGGCGGCGGTTGCGACCGGGGACGCCTCGAACAGGTCCTGGTACATATGGATATTGAGATACTTTTCTCCGCCGCCGGCAAAGTACAGGACCATGATGCCGGCGATGAACAGGGCCAGGGCGAGTTTCTTGACCGGCACGCGTCTGGCCTAGGTTGTCGTCGCGTTGTGCACATGCACATCCTGCAGCGGGAAGGGTGTGCTGATGCCCTCACGGTCAAAACGAAGTTTGACTTCGCGCGTGATGTCCCAATACACGTCCCAGTAGTCGTCCGTTTTGGTCCATGGCCGTACGATGAAATTCACCGACCAATCGCCGAGGCTGTGCAGGCGGATGTTGGGTTCAGGGTCTTTGAGCACTTTTGCATGCGCCGTGACGATCTCGCTCAATATCCGTTCGGCGAGTTCAACGTCATCGGCATAGCTGATTCTGAATTGCAGATCGACCCGGCGCTGTTTCTGGGCAGTAACGTTTTTAATCACGTCACCCCAGATTTTCTGGTTTGGAACTACCAGGGTCTGGTTGTCAAAGGTAACGATGGTCGTGGTTACCAGGTTCATCGCTTTGACCAGGCCGGAAGCGCCCGTGACCTCGACAAAGTCATTCACGTCGTATGGCCGGTAGATGAGGATCATGGCGCCCGCCGCGAAGTTGCGGAGCGAGTCCTGTAACGCAAAGCCAATGATAAAGCCGGCGACGCCCAGGCCTGCGAGCATCGGTGTCACGGAGATGCCGATAAAGGAAAGGGCGATGAGGATACCGATTACCATGACACTTCCGCCGGAAAGCGACACGAGCATGTTCTTGAGCAGATTCGACATGGCAGTCCTGGAGCGGTCAATGGCGGCGCGAGCCAGGCGCCTGGTGACCCGGGCGAGTATCCTGAATACAATCAACACAGCGATGAATATCAACAGTTTCAGCAGCAGGTCCGGGCCATTGGCTTTGAAGTTATTTTTTGCGGTCATCCAGGTCTCATCAAGCACTGCATACAGGGCCTGCGAAGAAAACAGGCTAACCGAGATATTGCCGGCTTGCTGGAGTAGCACTGTCTTGTACTTGGAGCTGTCCGTGCCAAGACCGTCGAGTACGGGTACCAGCGTATGCAGCCTGCCCAGGGTTCTCTTGTGCAGCACTTCGAGATCCATCAGTGCGGCTTTGAGGTCCTTATCGTCAGGCATCTGCCTGGCCCGGTTTTGAATGAGCGCACGCGTGGCGACAAAGTATTCGATTCTTCCTGCGAGGGCTTCCGCATACAGGCTGACTTTCGCATCGAGCCGTTCGTGGAGATTTTCTGATGTGAGTCCGAGCATTTTGCGGCTCTGCAAAAGGCCTAGCAAAGCTTCGTAGTATCTGATCCTGATGTTCTCGAGGCTCTGCAGGTGCGCGCGTCTTTCGATCTGGTCAACGGCGCTGCCGGATTCGGGTTGGTCAGCCGCCTGTGAGATACGCTCTTCGATTTCGCTGATGCGCTCAAAAATAGCGTCGCTTGCGGTTTCATTCATGGCGGTCAACTGCAGCATGAGTTCCGCCTTGTACGGCGCAGTGTCAGGCGCCGCGGCTGCCTGTGTGACCAGTGCTGCGAGATCCTTCAATAGGCGGAAGCTGCGTATGTCCCTGCGCAAGATCAGGGCATCGCGATCGCTCTTTTCCGCGCTGCCGATGCTGTCGGAGAGAAAACGCAGTTCGGCGATGTCGCCGGACAACGTTTTGACCAGCTTCTGGATGTTGTCGGGTTTTTCGGTGTCTGCCTGACCT
Source organism: Lysobacterales bacterium (assembly GCA_041306925.1). Lineage (GTDB taxonomy): Bacteria > Pseudomonadota > Gammaproteobacteria > Xanthomonadales > SZUA-36 > SZUA-36. The sequence continues at coordinate 2,634 of JBFZEL010000066.1, read as the reverse complement.
TCCTGGCCGCTCGCTGGCGGCTGGACAAATAGCAACACGGCCATTGCCGCGCATTGCAAGAACGATCTCATGTTTTCTCCCGGTGTTGAATTAATCCCTGCACGATCAGGTACTGGGCGGTCATGTAAATGGACATGACCAGCAGGCGTTCGGCGGGTATCGCGAAAGCAAATTTATGCACCGCGATCAGGCCGTCGGACAATGCAAACAGGATGGCGCCTGCTGCGACCAGCCTGAAACTGGCGGCGTTGGTGCCACCCCTGCGTTTGAGCGCCCACACCGCCATGCCCAGCAGCACCAGCGCGTACAGGAAAACTGCGGTCTTCAGCTCACCCAGTCCGGGGTAGATCAGCCACATTAAGCCGCCACCGTAAATTACAATCATCATTATGTCCAGAGGCCGCAATGCGCCGCTGGCAGCGCCTGTTTTGTGGTAGGCAACGATATAGAAGACATGGGCGACAAGAAACGCCCCCAGGCCGGCAACGAACCCATCGGCGGAGATCAGCAAAACGTCGCCGGCCCAGGAGAATGCCAGCGCCGCCATGACAGCATTACGCCAGCGGGGATAGCCCCTGGTTACAGAGACGAAGTACAAAAACAGGCTGATCATCAATAAGGGTTTGGCCGCGAAGAAGAGTGGCTGCAGGTCAGACAGGAGTCCGGTCAATACCGCTGCCGCCGAAATTGTATACAAAATTCGCCAGTCTGGTTTAATTCTCACCAAATTTCTGCTTGTTCTGAGGCCCGGACAAAAGAAAAATTATAGACCTTTTACTGCATGTCCGTGGCATCGGACGTAGAATTGGACGGGATACCCAAAGCGGAATACCAGGGAGTGTCTCATGTCACGAATTGCCGTGGTGGGCACCGGTTTCGGCGCGCTGACAGCAGTACGCAAATTGCGTGCCGGTGATCGCAGCCTGCAGATCGACGTCATCGCCCCGCAACCCGAATTTGTCTATTATCCGGGCACCATCTGGATACCGACGGGTCTGCGCAGGCCCGAAGACCTGAAGGTGCCTTTGCACAACTTTTTCCGGCGTATGCGGGTGACCTATCTGCAGGCCGAGGCCACCGGTCTGCGGGATGGCGGGCGCACCCTCGAAACCAGCGCGGGGGACCTGCCCAACGATGGCCTGATCATCGCCTCCGGCGGACGTTTCCTGCGCAAACTGCCGGGTATCGAACATTCCATCACGCCCTGCGGCGGCATCGGGGCGAGCGTCGAAATACGCGACCGGCTGGCGGCGATGGACGGTGGCACGCTCGCCTTCGGTTTTGCCGGCAACCCGAATGAGCCCTCCGCAATGCGCGGCGGCCCGGTCTTCGAATTCATGTTCGGTATAGACAGCTTCCTGCGCAAACAGGGGCGCAGGGACGCGTTCAAATTGGTGTTTTTCTCGCCGGCGCCCAAACCGGGTGCCAGGCTAGGCGCGAGGGCGGTCGATGGCATCCTGGCCGAGATGGCGAAACGCGACATCGTGACCCACCTTGGCCATAAGATGAAGGCATTTGAGGCCAACAGGGTGTTCACGGAAGGCGGTGATTTCGCGGCCGACATGATCCTCTTCATGCCCGGCATGACCGGCAACCTGTGGTTCGATAACACCGCATTGCCGCGTTCCGCAGGCGGCCTGCTCAAGGCCAACGCTTTGTGCCAGGCCGAAGGCATGGACAGGGTTTATGTCGCGGGCGACTCCGGCAGTTTCCCCGGCCCCGAATGGTTGCCAAAACAGGCGCACATGGCCGATTTGCAGGCGTCGGCTGCAGCCGCCAACCTGCTGGCGGAACTGGCCGGTAAACCGGCCAAAGCGACCTTCAAGGCGGAACTGCTGTGCATCATCGACAGTTACAACAAGGGCATGCTGGTGCAGCGCACGGAAAAGCGGAATTTCATGCTGCCGTCGATGTCGGCCCTGCATTGGCTGAAACGGTTTTTTGAGTGGCTGTATTTGCAGAAATACCGTTAGTCAAGTGTTAGGTATTCAGCCCGCTGGCTGCAGCGGCCAGAAGAACGGTATGCAATAGACCGAGACGATCAGCGCCAGCACATTCATGGGAAGACCGATGCGGAAGAAATCGGCGAAACGATACCCACCCGCCTGGTAAACGAAGGTATTGGTCTGGTAGCCGATCGGCGTCGCGAAACTCGCGCTGGCGGCCAGCATGACGGCTATCACGAAGGGTTTTGGGTCCAGCCCGGCGCTCAGGGCCGCGCCGATTGCAATGGGTGTCAGCAGGATGGCCGCCGCGTTGTTGCTCATGAACTCCGTGAGTAGCGAGGTCACCGCGTAGACGACGATGAGCAGGCCCACAGGACCCAACAGGACCGTGCCGACTGACAACCCCGACACCAGCAGTTCCATGGCCCCGGTTTGCTCGAGCGCAAGACCGACTGCCAGCATGGCGAAGATCAGCATCAGGATCGGCCACTGCACCGACTGGTAGGCGTCGTCGGCCGTCAGGCACCCGGTCAGGACGACAAAAGTCGCACCGATGATGGCCAGGATGACGATCGGCATCACGTTAAGCGCGGCCAGGATCACCACGGCCGTGATCGTCAATATGGCGATGGGCGCCTTGTCGCGTTGCAGGCTGCGCATTTCCGATACCGCGACGTTGACGAAGCTG
>JBFZEL010000065.1:0-12105 GCA_041306925.1 Lysobacterales bacterium | reverse complement strand
CTCGAGGAAGTCACCATTGCGACGGACGCCTATACCGCTGACCAGGTCGTCGATGCATGGTACGCGGGCCTGGATTTCAATTTTGCCGAGACGCTGCGTCTCGCGGGTGGTGTGCGGAGTGAATCCTCGCAGCAGTCGGTGAGCACGTTCAACCTGTTCGACCCGGACAGAAACCCGATCTTAACCGAACTGGATACTGATGATATTTTTCCGTACGCGACGGCAACCTGGTTCCACGGCGACCACCAGGTGCGTTTCGGTTACGCCAAGACCATCAACCGGCCCGACTTCAAGGAGTTGTCCGAGTCCTTGTACAAGGACCCGATCCTGGACCGTCTTGTCAAGGGTAACCCTGACCTGATACCTGCCTACCTCACGCATTATGACCTGCGTTGGGATTATTATTTCAATCCGGGTGAGTTCATCTCGCTCGGCGTGTTCCAGAAGAAGTTCGAGGACCCCATCGAATCCGTTATCCTGGCCTCTGCAGAAAGCGACCTGACCTCGTTTGACAACGCCGAGGCGGCGGACAATTTCGGTGTTGAATTCGAACTGTACAAGACGCTCGGATTCCTCGACCAACGGTGGGGCTGGGGACCGGTCTGGGAAAAATTCTACGTCAATACCAACTATGCCTGGATCGATTCCGAGATCACCCTGGCCGAAGACAACAGCAACATCCAGACATCCAGCCAGCGGCCACTGCAGGGGCAATCACCCTACGTGCTGAATTTCCAGGTGGGTTACGATAATGCCGACCGGGACATCAATGCAGCGCTGCTCTACAACGTTTTTGGAGAGCGCATCGTCGATGTCGGTGTCAATGGTGCGCCGGATATTTACGAGCAACCGCGCCCTTCGCTGGATTTCATCTATTCACAGGGGTTCGGGCAATGGAAACTCAAGGCAAAGCTGAAAAATATACTTGATCCCGAGATCGAGTTGACCCAGGGCGCGGAGACCACCCAGAGCACGCGTATCGGGCGCGAACTCTCTATTGCCGTCGAGTACGCGTTTTAAACCGCCGTTGGTCAGGTCAACCCGTTTCAGTCAAAGTTGGTCAGTCAAAGTCGGTCAGCCAAAGTTGCCAGCCACGAAGTTCCAGTTGACCAGTTTCCAGATCTCATCGAGGTATTTCGGACGGGCGTTGCGGTAGTCGATGTAATAGGCGTGCTCCCAGACGTCGATGGTCAGCAGCGGCTTCTTGCCATCCCGCATCGGGTTGGCGGCGTTCGAGGTGTTGACGATCGCAAGCTTGCCATCTTCACCCTTGACCAGCCAGGTCCAGCCGGAGCCGAAATTTCCCACGGCCGACTTGACGAAGGCTTCCCTGAATGCGGAGAAGGAGCCAAACGCCTGGTCGATCGCGGTTGCGAGTGCACCGGTCGGCTCACCGCCACCGTCAGGGCTCAAGCCATTCCAGTAGAAAGTATGGTTCCATACCTGCGCCGCGTTGTTGAAAATGCCGCCGTCGGCCTGCATGACGATCTCCTCCAGCGAGGCGTTCTCGAATTTCGTTCCCGGCACCAGGTTGTTGAGGTTGGTGACGTAGGCCTGGTGGTGTTTACCGTAGTGGAAATCGATGGTCTCGGCCGAGATGACGGGCTTGAGTGCGTCTTTGGCATATGGCAATGGGGGCAATACGTGCGTCATGATAAAAATCCTTTGTTCGTGGTGAGTGAAAGTTACCCTTCATTATATAGGGGTGACAGTTGCGCAGGTAAAGGGGGCCGGATCTCGAATGTTGCGACACACGTGCATTCCGACCCCCTCCCCGCAATTATTTACCCGCCTGGCCGGCAATCCCCGGAATAAATTCCGCGCCGTGCGGAATCTGAATGCTGGAGTTTTCAAAGTCATTGCCCAATGGCTGGTAACGTCCGCCCTGGCATTTGGCCAGGAATGCTTCCGCCACCGCGTAGAAGGACAGGTTGTTTTCCGGTTTCGCAAAGCCATGGCCTTCATCCGGGTAAAGCACATAGGTTACCGGGATACCCTTCTCCGCCATCGCTTTGACAATCTGATCAGACTCCGCCTGTTTGACGCGGGGATCGTTGGCCCCCTGCGCGATCAGCAGCGGTTTGGTGATCCTGTCGGCAAACGTGAGGGGCGAGGTTGCTTTCAGCAACGACCGCCCTTCTTCCGTTTCCGGATCACCAATGGCCTGCGCGAATACTTTCCTGAAGGATTCCCAGTACGGGGGAATTGACTCGAGCAGGGTTTGCAGGTTGGACGGGCCCACGATATCCACGCCGCAACTGAATTCATCGGGTGTGAACGTCAATCCTACCAGGGTCGCGTAGCCGCCATAGCTGCCACCCATGATGGCCACCTTGTCGGCGGTCGTTATGCCCTTTTCGACCGCCCACTGCTTGGCATCGAGCAAGTCATTGTGCATGGCGGCGGACCACTGCTTGTTACCGGCGTTCAGGAATTCCTTGCCAAAGCCGGTGGAGGAACGGAAATTGACCTGCAGGACCGCGTAGCCCCTGTTTGCCAGCCATTGCACCTCGGCCGAATAGCCGAAAACGTCCCGCCCCCAGGGACCGCCGTGGACCAGCATGACCATCGGCACCGGGCTGTCCGGTACGCCATCCTGGTCCGCATCGGATTGCAAAGGCAGGGTGAGGTACGAGACCAGTTCCATGCCGTCGCGGGAAGGAATCACCACGCCGTGCATTTTGGCCAGCGGCTGTTCGTTCAAAGCCGGGTTGGTGACAAATAGATCGCTGAATTCTCCGCTGCCCGCGTCAAACACCTTGTAAACCGGCGAACTGACGCTGTCATCCGTGTAAACCGTCCAGAACTGGTTGCTCAGCGATTGCGCGAGCACCTGCGAGCCGCCCGTGAGCTGGCTGTTGAACCTGGCGATCACGTCCTTGAATTCGAGGCTGATGGCATGCCATTCCGGTCTGATGAGGTCGAGAGCATAGGCGAACGGCTTGTGCGAGCGCGGATCGATCAGGACGCTGCTGATGTCGATGCGATCGGATTCAGCGATGGTGGTCAGCGCCTGGTCGGCCAGGTTCATGTGCACCAAAGCTGCGGTGTTGCGGTTGCGGCTGTCCAGCAGGTAGATACCCTGGTTGTCCGCGTCAAAACCAAGGATGGTCGTGGTTTGTACGTCTTCAAAAGGCACCTCGAAGAGCGGCAGCCATTCTTCAGCGCTTCTGGAAAACACCTGCAGACCGCCGCTGGGCGTTGACTGGGTGGCGAGACGAATCTTGAGGTCGTTGTCGACCAGGATAGAGGCAAAGCCGTTGTTCTCGCTCAGCAAGGTGCGTTCTCCGGTTGACAGGTCGACGCTGTAGACGTCGTGCCACTTGGGATCACGGTCGTTCATACCGACGATGACGACCCCCGGCTTGGTTTCGCTTTGTGCAAGCACTTGCGCCTGGACACCTTCGAAGGGTGACAGGTCGATGATTTTGCCACTGGCCAGGTCGACACTGTATAAGTGCCAGTTCTCGTCACCGCCCTGGTCCTGCGTGTACAGCACGTGCTTGCTGTCCAGCGCCCAGAAATGCGCCGGAATACCCCGGCCGGTGTCATTGGTGATGGCCTTCACGCTGGCAAAATCACCGCGCTCGCCAACCCAGATGTTCATGACGCCATTCAACGGCGCACGGAAGCTCATCTTTGTGCCGTCGGGGCTTAGCCGGCCCTGGAAACGCAGGGGATTGCCGAACAGAACGGTGCGTTCGATGAGCGCCGGTTGCTCTGCCGGCTGTGCCGCGACGGGAGCCTGCGTGGTGTCGGCTGATGGTGTGGCGCTTTGTACAGCGCCGGTTGGGGTCTGGGTATTGGAATCACAGGTGGTTAATGAAAGCAGAAGAATCAACACGAGATTGATGGTAAAGATCTTTTTCATGTCCATATCCTTGATGACTGGATAAAAGCAGGTCGGGATTGTGACAGGTGTCTTAAGACCCCTGGCAGCGGTGCGAATTGCATCACCCGGTCATGATAGGAACTTTGCTGCAGCGGGCACAGTGCAAATGGTCATGCCCGAATCTCTTCGCGATCAGCGCGCCTGCTGGTGGACTTTCCGGGTTAGACTGTGCCCATGGATTTTTTTTGCCCCACCTGTAATGTCTTGCTAGAGGCGCAAAAGCAGGCGGATATTCGGCTATGGAAATGCGCGTCCTGCAAGGGCTTCGCGATTTCTTTACCCGTGGTTCGCAAGGGGCTGAAACCGCCGGCGTTCAAAAAAATCTGGCAGAAACTCTCCTCGGGTGAAACCCAAACGGGGCGGCCATGTCCCGGTTGCAGGAAACCGCTCAGCGTCATCGAGGCGGATGGACAGGCTGGCGCGGTCATGATCGACGTGTGCCGCACCTGCCAGATTCTCTGGTTTGATGACAAAGAGTTTGCAGATTTACCCAAAGTCGAATCCAGAACCGGGCCTGGAGCAGGATCCAATGCCGGACCGGAAAAACAGCCGGGCGGCAGGTTTCTCACACCGGAAGAGGTGGCGTTTAACGCGTTCAAGGAAGACCAGTACAGACGCCGATCTTTTTTGTTCAAGCTGTTGGACGGCAGTGTTTCGAGAGAGCTTGGGCTCGACGACTTCTTTGGCGATTTTTTCGACGATTGCGCCGATGGGTGAACCGTTCGGGTCAACCTGCTTCGCTTGACCTCCCTCAATTACAGGGCAAGGTCTTTTTGCTTTAATGAGGGCAACGAAGCAGCCGTACCGATGGCTTAAAAGGCACAAAGAGAACCAAATGGATGAGAGCAAACAGATTGATAAGTCGCGCATGATGGGTGGCGCTGCGTTCAAGAAAGAAATTAATCATCTGCTGTACTCCAATGCTTTCACCGGCAGTGACGGTGAATTTGATCCGGGCTGGAATAGCCGGGACCACTCGCTGGTAATGGCCTTGATGTTGAAGAACGGCGAAATTTACCCAAAGATCGCCAACGGCAAGTGCATGTTTGTGCAGGGACCGGTTGCAGGCAATACGGCGTTTTTCCTCGGCCAGGAAAGCCATTACAAAAGCGGGCACAACTGGCTGGTGCATGCCAAGTTCGGGCTCATTGATGTCAGCCCTTCTTTACAGGTAAAAGAGCACCGGTTCAGGGAGCCGTTTAACGGTGTCTTCAACCGCGTATGGTTGCCGCAGGGTAAGGAGAGGGTCAGCGTGGTCCTGTGTCATGCGCCCGCTGATTATGAAAAGCAGATCGACGCCGCCCGTCACAAAATGGCCCATTCAACCGCACTGTACCTGCACCTGGATGATCTCGTGGTTACCGACAAGATCATCGAGAGCCCTTTCAAATTCCTGGGTTCGCGTTTCTCGGCAGAGATAAAGAGCCGTTTTGGCGCCGACTTTTATCCTGCCGTGGCAAAACACCTCCACGATTTCGTTGTTGGCAAAAGCAATTCAGTAACGAGCCTGGCGAGAATCAAGGCCTGGGGTGCCGTTGTCGACCAGTTTGCCCGCTGAACGCATTTTGAACTGACCACGCCGGTTAAAAAATGTGTAATTTTCAATTACACTTCGGGGTATGAATATTGAAGAACTGGTCGCCGAATTGTTTGATGTCTTTGACGTCAACAATGACGGCGTAATTTCCAGGAGCGAGTTTATTGAGCTGGCCAAAAGCCTGTTGTATGAACAGGACCTTCAAATCAGCAACGAGATATTCAAGCAGTTTGATACGAATCACGACAACCAGATCAGCAAGGACGAGTTGATTGCCCTGGTTATTGAGCTCGCTCTTTAGCCAGCAGGTTTTCCAGCAACGCCATCGCGTCAGCGCGCGTCAGGTAGCGCGGCACTGCGTAAGTGCCATGGGCCTCGGCAAATGCCCGGTCGATAATCTTGTCGAAATCCTCTCGTCTTAGCTCCTTGACGGTTGCGGGTATCTGCATATCCGCATTCAGTTTGCGGATACGCGCGATAAAGGCATCCGCCAGTTCCGCGTCCGACGCGCCGCTCTCGCCGGTGTGGGAGACCCGCGCCAGGTCGGCCAGGCGGTGGGCACAATTCGGCTTCGAGAACTCCAGCACGTGGGGCATGACGATGGCGTTGGCCAGCCCGTGCGGCACGTGGTAAAGCCCGCCCAACTGGTGCGCGAAGGCATGTATGTAACCGACGCCGACGCGGGTAAAGGCGAGCCCGGCCATGCTGGCAGCCACGGCCATGCGTTCGCGGGCTTCCAGGTTGTGGCCGTCATTGTAAGCGGTCATGAGATTACGCATGATGCTGGCGGTTGCCATGCGCGCCAGTGCGTCGGTCTCTTTCTTGGCGATGGTGGAGACGTAGGCCTCAACCGCGTGCGTCAGCGCATCCATTCCGGTGGGCGCCGTGATGAAGGGCGGCAGTCCGAGCATCAGATTGGGGTCGAGCGCCACCATGGCCGGCACGGTTTTAGGGTCGATGATGGCGCGTTTGATCTGCGCGACCTTGTCCGATACCACGGCCGCGATGGTCACCTCGGCGCCGGTTCCGGCGGTCGTTGGAATGGCGTAGAAGGGCAGGCAGCCTTTGCGTGGCAGGGCATACAGCCAGACCCCGGTCAGCCGGGACGGGTGACAGTTGTTGGCGGCGCTGAGCAGGATCGCTTTTGCAGCATCGATCGACGAACCGCCGCCCACGGCGAGTACGGCATCGGGGTGGAAATTCCTGAGGCGTTCGACGCCTTTCAGAACCAGCTCATAGTCAGGATCGGGTTCGATTTCGCTGAACACATCCACCTCGACCCCGCTGCTTTTCAGCAGATCGATCAGCGGGTCCACCAGTCCGAGCTTGAGCAACGGCCCGTCGGTAATCACCATCACCCGTTTCGGGCCAAGACCGATGATCTCGCGGACCATTGAAGAAGAGGCGCCCGGCCCGACGAAGGAGAAGGGTTTGGGGAAGTCCAGCACATAGCCGGCCAGACCGAAGATTCCCACCCTGATACGACTCAGAAGGTACATTCGTTTATCTCCACGAACGATGAACTCCATTCTAATTCAATGCGCCCCGCAACAGTAGCGCTGGTGCGTTTACTGCAGGCATTTTTCCAGCGCCTTGCCCGTTTGCCTGCCGGGTCAAGGTGCGAATTTCCCGGTCATGCCCTGAAGTGCTAGAATCACCTTGCCGTAAGACCCGCATGGTGACCGGTATGAACCGCTTTAACAGGTTTGCCTCATGCATTTGCCGGGGATTTTTCCTCGCTTCGCTGGGCTTGTTTTTGACCACCGCGCGGGCCGGGACTGATGAAGATTACCAGGCATTGCGCCAGCGCCTGGTCGAAGAGATTTCCCAGTACGTCGTAGACACCCGCAACTATATTGGCAAAAGCACGCTGGATGAGCGCGTGATGCGGGTCATGGGCCTGGTGGGGCGGCACCGGTTCGTACCCGCGCACCTGCAATCCCAGGCGTATGAAAACCGGCCCCTGCCCATCGGTTACGGCCAGACCATTTCCCAGCCTTATATCGTTGCCCTGATGACGGATTTGCTGGAGCTGGAGGCTGGCGACGTGGTGCTCGAAATCGGCACGGGTTCGGGTTACCAGGCCGCGATCCTGTCCGGGCTGGTCAGCCAGGTTTATTCCATTGAAATTATCCCGGAACTGGCCGAGTCTTCATCAGGGCTTCTGCAACGCCTTGGGTTTGCCAATGTCGAGGTCAAAAACGCCGACGGTTATTTCGGCTGGCAGGAGCACGCGCCTTTTGATGCCATCATCGTGACGGCTGCCAGCAGCCACATCCCGCCACCACTGGTGCAACAACTGAAACCCGGCGGGATCATGGTGATTCCGGTTGGCGCCGCTTTCCAGGTTCAGCAGCTGACCCTGGTGAAAAAAGCCCCTGACGGTGAACTGACAACCCGCCAGGTATTACCGGTCAGTTTTGTGCCGTTTACCGGTGAGCACTAGCACCCGTAGTCAGCTTTCCGGGCCCCACCCTTCGTGCCCTGGCCCGCCAGTTTTTTCCGTTGCCCTGATTGCCGCCGCCGCGCTGGCCTACGAGATTCTGCTGATGCGGCTGTTCTCGATTATCCAATGGCACCATTTTGCCTACATGATGATCAGCCTGGCGCTGCTGGGTTATGGCGTCAGTGGTACCTTCCTGGTCCTGTCCCGGCGCTGGCTGGAGGGTCGGTTCCTGACGGCTTACCTGGTCAATGCGGTGCTTTTCGGGATTGGCGCCATGGTCTGTTTCCGCTTCGCACAGGCCGTTCCATTCAATGCGCTGGAGGTGCTCTGGGACCCGCGCCAGCCGTTGTGGCTGCTGCTCATTTTCCTGCTCCTTTTCATACCCTTTTTCTGTGCCGCCAATTGCATCTGCCTGGTTTTTTCACACTTCCCCGCTCAGTTGCACCGGGTTTACTGCTATGACCTGGTGGGAGCGGGCACCGGCGCCGCGGCCATCATCGGCTTGCTGTTCATGGTCTCGCCTTCCACCGCGCTGCAGGCGGTTGCTGCAACGGGTCTGCTCGCTGCCGCCGTGGCCCGGGCGGAGGCTGGCGCACGGCCACGCTGGCCGGGTCTGTTGCTGGTGCTGGCAGCGGTCGCGGTGCTGTTGCCGGGGGCCGGGTTTTCATTGCAGGTATCAGAGTTCAAGGGTCTGAGCCAGTCCTTGCGGGTCCTCGGCGCGGAACAGCTTGACCAGCGCTCAAGCCCGCTGGGTCAGCTGACAACGGTTGCAAGCCCGTCGGTTCCATTCCGCCACGCGCCCGGCCTGAGTCTGAATACGCCAGGTTCGATCCCGGCGCAGTTGGGTCTGTTTACCGATGCCGACTCGCTGAGCGTACTGACCCGCTTTGATGGCGACCTGGAGAAGCTGGCCTATCTCGATTACCAGTCGTCGGCCTTGCCCTATCACCTGCTGCAACAACCCGCAGTGCTGGTGCTGGGCGCCGGCGGCGGCGCAGAAGTGTTGCAGGCGCTGTATCACGACGCAAGCCGCGTGGATGCGGTTGAACTCAACCCGCAGGTGGTGGAACTGGTCAACCGGGAGTTTGCAGATTTCACCGGGGCCCTTTACGCATGGCCGGGGGTGACGGTTTTCAACAAAGAGGCCAGGGGATACGTTGCTGCCAGCAGGGACCGCTACGACCTGGTCCAGGTCGCCCTGCTGGACTCGTTCGGCGCCTCCTCCGCCGGTCTCTACGCGCTCAGCGAAAACTACCTGTACACGCTCGAGGCGTTTGCGCAATACCTGCAACATCTGCAACCCGGGGGAGTGCTGAGCATCACCCGCTGGACCAAAACACCGCCGCGGGACGGCCTGAAAATATTTGCCACCGCCATCGAAACGCTGAAACAGGCGGGTATTGTTGACCCGGGACGGCAGCTGTTCATGATCAGGAGTTGGAATACCAGCACCCTGCTGGTAAAAAATGAACCCTTCGATGCTGCTGCAATCAACAGCCTGAAAGCGTTTTGCAAGCAACGCTCGTTTGACCTGGTGTTCTACCCGGGCATGACGGCCAGTGAAGCCAACCGCTACAACCAGTTGCAGGAACCCTGGTATTTTGAAGGCGCCAGCCGATTGCTGGGGCCGAGAGCCGCGGCCTACATGCATGATTACAAGTTCAACATCCGCCCGGCCACCGACGACCGGCCCTATTTTTCCCATTTCCTCAAGTGGCGGACACTGCCCGAGTTGCTGGCTTTGCGCGACCGCGGCGGTATGCCGTTGCTGGAGTGGGGTTACCTGGTCCTGATCGCCACGCTGGTTGCGGCTTTGCTGGCCAGCTTATTGCTGGTGCTGTTGCCCTTGTGGTTGCAGCGGGACACCGAACTGCGCGCGGGCGGCTTGCGCTGGCGCATCAGCTTGTATTTCGCGGCCATCGGCACCGCGTTCATGTCGATCGAAATCGCCTTCATACAGAAGTTCATACTGTTCCTGCACCACCCGCTGTATGCCGTTTCGGTGGTGCTCTGTGCCTTCCTGGTGTTTGCCGGGCTGGGCAGCCTGCTGTCGGGGCGCTGGCACAGACATGTTTCCCTGCTCAAAGTAGCCTCGGCCATTGGACTGCTTGCCGTATTCTATGTCCTGTTGTTGCCGGGGCTTTTCAACGCGCTGGTGCAACTTCCCGGAGCATTCAAGATACTCCTGTCCGCATTGTTGATTGCGCCCCTGGGGTTCCTGATGGGTATGCCTTTTCCCATGGGTCTGCGTGTGATCTCGGACAGGCGGCCAGCCTGGATACCCTGGGCCTGGGGCATCAACGGCTGTGCCTCGGTGGTGAGCGCCATACTGGCAACCGTGCTGGCCATTCATCTTGGCTTCAGGTTCGTCGTGTTCATCGCGGTTGTGCTTTACCTGCTGGCTGCCCTGGTTTTGCGGAGTGCAGTGATTAAGACGCCGGGCTGAACACCCGGGGCCAGTCTAAAAAATACGGTGTTTGCACTGCTCCCGAAAGCTTTGTATTGATCACGGCTGCCTGGTCTCTCCATCGGCAATATAGGCGCCGAGATCCTTGATCAGGATGTCAAACTCCGGGTCTGCACGTAACAGTTGGGGCGCAATTTCAATCAGCATATCCACATCTTCACGGGGGAGTTCCAGCGTGGTTGGGATAGTTTGAAATCTTGCCTTTGTGGCCGGGTCCGCCAGCAACTCGAAGTTTACATGCAGCAGGTAGATGTCAATTTCCCCGGGATCGTCATCCGCCGTTACCCCGAAGGTGTTCGCGCAACTGCTGGATACTTTTTCGTGACACGCAGCCCCCATTTCCACCTGTTCACATAACGACCTGGCATGGTCGTCACAGGTGTTTCTGGTCCGCTGCTGCTCATCCAGCCTTGCACGGGTGTCGCGCACATCCCGTTTGAGGAGATTGACGGTCTCATAGGAATAGTTGTCCAGTGGTGATGTTGCGGCGGTCCACATGGTGTTTATCACACCGGGCGGTTTGCTTTTCAGGTCGCCCTTGAAATCGTTCTCTGACCTGGCATCCACCATTATTATCACCAGCTTGCTGATCGTGCCCTCTTTTATCTCTTCGAACTGGTCTGAAACCTTGAACGCAAGCCGGGGCACGCGAATACCCATGTTGTCTGAAATTCCACTGTCCAGCAGGTGTATATAGGGCCGCCTTTTCGTGTCCGCATAGCTGAGAACATCGTTCGCGGCCAAATGGACCAGGGGGTCCGCTTCTGCGCCGGCGTCCAGCGCGCTTTGCACCCAGGCAGGTGTGCTGTAACCGCATCGTCCGTCGTTATAGTTTTTCAATGCGATAGGCGTAAAGTACGGGGTGAAAGCCAGCGAAGCGGTGACCGCACGGGCGATTGAAACCTGTGACAGGTCCGAGCAGATCATGTCGAAGTAGCCCTGTACAAAAGAAAACTGTGCGCCGATTCCCATATCGGTCGTATTGAGCATGACCAGGGGGCGTTGGCGCTGCATGTCTGCAAAGGTACGTCCGTCAAACACATGCTTGTCGAAATATTCAGCCAGCAGATCCCCGCGGCTGAAATTGACCGATGCGGTACGCGACCATTCGAGCGGATTCACGAGTCTCCTTCTGAGCGACGTTTCCAGTTTTCGGTACAGGACATCCTCCACAAATTCATCCAGGAATATTTCCTTGCCATACAAACCGTAGTACGCGGCGGGAATACTCGAAGCCGAGGAACTGCTGATGATGTCCACTTCATCGAGCAGGCTGCGGTCGTCCGCGCCAAAGCGTATGCGCTCCAGGTACTCGATTACGCCATAGTCCAGGGCTTCGACCCGGGCGCCGCCACCCGACAGACTCAGGATCACGAACAGCTCATCCGAATTTTTCTCACCCAGCGTCCGGTTGGCCAACCGGTAGCCGGCGTTCTCATCGGTTTGTTCAAGCGGCGGGTTGACCGGGTAGTGGGCGCAGCCGCCGCAGAGCGCGAAGACGGTACTTAAGAACAATAAAATGGATAGGTGACGCATCGGCTTCCCGGCTGATTGCTGCTTGGCTGTGCATGTTAATACACTGAAGTCGTCAATGTATAAGGAAGCCCTGATTGGCAGAGCGCGGCAGCCGAAAAGACTCATTTTCGACTGCCTGGCAGATCAACGGCTTTGCGCCGCCTGAAAAAAGGAGGCAAGAGGGAACCCAGGTTTAGAGTCCCAGGTGCCGATCCAGGAATTTTCCACTCGCAGCCAGGAATCGGTCC
>JBFZEL010000064.1:0-2539 GCA_041306925.1 Lysobacterales bacterium | reverse complement strand
CTAACTGGAAACCAGTTTCCGGAAAAAGACCGACATGCAGGCGTTTATCGGGGCCGAGCTCGTGCCGATCGCGGAAATTGACGACGGCACCGAGATACACGAAATAAAGGATTTACAGGCCAGCAAAATTGCCGCCCTGTACACGCAGACCATCAGCACCCTTACGCCCCGGATCGTGGTCAACGGACGGCCGCAATATCTGCAGGTCGAGCGCACCGTCAACTGGATACGTACCCTGCTTTTTGCCGGCCTGCGCTCCGCAGTGCTGTGGCGGCAATTGGGCGGCGGCCGTTTCAGCATGCTGTTCGGACGTAAAAAAATGCTCGAACAGGCACAATCACTTTTGCCGGGATAATTCCATTTGGGAAAAGCAGCACCGATGGGTGATAATGTGCGGCCACGCGCTATTTCATGCACTTATGGAGGGCAATCATGGAGGCCAGCATGCACGATTCATTTTCCGTCCGCAGTACATTTACCGTTAACAACAAGCGTTACAGCTATTACAGCCTGCCCCTGCTAAGTGACAAAATCGATATTTCGCGTCTGCCATTTTCCCTGAAAATACTGCTGGAAAACCTGCTGCGCTTTGAGGACGGTGTCGACGTCACCCACGCCGACATCGAAGCCATGGCGAACTGGGATCCACAGGCCACATCCGAAACGGAAATCGCGTTTACGCCAGCCAGGGTGGTATTGCAGGACTTCACCGGTGTACCGGCAGTCGTCGACCTGGCCGCCATGCGTGACGCCATGAAGAAACTCGGCGGCAAGCCGGAACGGATCAACCCGCTGTCGCCGGCCGAACTGGTGATCGACCACTCGGTACAGGTCGACCATTATGGAACTGCCGATGCGCTGTCCATCAATAACCAAATCGAGTTTGGCCGCAACCAGGAGCGTTACAGCTTCCTGAAATGGGGCAAGAGCGCATTCAGTAATTTCAACGTGGTGCCGCCGAATACCGGTATCGTTCACCAGGTCAACCTGGAACACCTGGCGCGGGTCATTTTCGGCGTTGAGAAAGACGGCGTTCTGATGGCCTATCCCGACACCGTCGTTGGCACCGACTCCCACACCACCATGATCAACGGCATCGGTGTGCTGGGTTGGGGTGTGGGCGGTATCGAAGCCGAAGCCGCGATGCTCGGCCAGGCCATCACCATGCTGATACCCCAGGTCGTCGGCTTCAAACTCACCGGCAGACTGACCGAGGGTGCAACCGCGACCGACCTGGTGCTGACCGTGGTGCAGATGTTGCGCAAACTGGGCGTGGTTGGAAAATTTGTCGAATTTTTCGGTGACGGTTTACCCGGCCTGCCGCTGGCCGACCGCGCGACCATTGCCAACATGGCGCCGGAATACGGCGCGACCTGCGGTATATTTCCGATTGACGCGGAGAGTCTGAATTACCTGCGTCTGTCCGGCCGGTCCGAGGAACAGATCGCATTGGTCGAGGCCTACACGCGCGCCCAGGGTATGTTCCACACCGTCGATTCGCCGGAAGCACGCTATTCGGCCGTGCTGGAACTGGATATGTCAACGGTTGCACCGAGTATTGCCGGGCCCAAACGTCCGCAGGACAGGATCCTGCTGAGCGCGGCCGGGCAGGCTTACCGGCAGGACCGCAACGTCTTCACGCAAGGCCGTAGAGGCAGCGGCAAGGCGCCGGTGGAATACAATGGCGAGCGTTTTGAACTGGAAGACGGCGCGGTGGTGATTGCCGCCATCACCTCCTGCACCAATACGTCCAACCCCGCGGTGATGATCGGCGCCGGTCTGCTGGCCAGGAATGCTGCGGCCTGGGGTCTGAAGGCAAAACCCTGGGTCAAAACATCGCTGGGGCCAGGCTCCAGGGTGGTCACCGATTACCTGCACAAGGCGGGTCTGATGGACGATCTCGAAGCACTGGGTTTTTACGTGGTGGGATACGGCTGTACGACCTGTATCGGCAATTCCGGCCCGTTACCGGAGCCGATCGGCAATGCGATACGCGAAAACGACCTGGTGGCCTGCGCGGTGCTGTCCGGCAACCGCAATTTTGAAGGCCGCATCCACGCCAGCATCAAGATGAATTACCTGGCCTCGCCGCCACTGGTCGTGGCCTACGCGATTGCGGGGAATATGCAAGTCGATATCACCACCGCATCACTGGGCAACGACCATGACGGCAAGCCCGTGTACCTGCGTGACATCTGGCCCAGCAGCCAGGAGATCCAGCAGGTCATCCTCGACAGCGTCAACGCCGACATGTTCAAACAGGGCTACAGCAGCGTTTTTAGCGGTGACGAACACTGGCAGGCGGTTGCTTCACCGGTCGGTGAAATGTTCGACTGGCAGGATGACTCGACCTATATCCGCAATCCGCCCTATTTCGACGGCATGGACATGCACGTGCCGCCGGTAAACGATATCCACGGCGCCCGTTGCCTGGCCAGGCTGGGGGATTCAATCACCACCGACCACATTTCACCGGCAGGTTCGATTGCTGAGAAATCCCCGGCGGGCGACTATCTCAAGTCGAAGGGTGTGCCGAAGT
>JBFZEL010000063.1:0-4042 GCA_041306925.1 Lysobacterales bacterium | reverse complement strand
TGACCCAACTCAAGCTGGCGGGTATCCTCAGGCAGCTTTCCGGCTTTATTTTTGGCAGGTGCAGCGACTGCGAGCCCGGCCAAGGATATGCTTCGCTGACGCTGCAAGAGGTGTTCGCCGACCACATCAAACCACTAGGCATTCCGGCCTGGTATGGCTCGATGATCGGCCACATGGAGAAAAAATTCACCGTTCCGCTAGGCATTGAATCTTCGATCGATGCGGACGCGGGAAGAATCACACTGCTTGAGCCGGCAGTTGTCTGATCGCTCGTGATCAGACAGATCTGAGAGTGCCCTCAGGGTGGAGTAACGCCCAGAGCGGTTACTGGGCAGGTCAGTGTCAAATCCAGAAGGTTACATGAGGCTGGCGATCAAAACCGCCGTCTCAGAAAATACCCGGCAACAGCCAATAGCTGTTTTTCCGGTATTCCTGCCAGCCCGGGTAGCGTGAAAGACTGGCCTCTTTCATCAGCATGTTGACCGCAAACAGACCGGTCCAGACCCAGGCCAGCACCAGCACCGGCAACCAGTGCCAGACCATCAGCGCAAAACTGGCATAGATCAGCATTTCGCCCAGGTAGTTGGGGTGGCGCACATAGCGGTGCATCCCGTCGGTGATCAGGCCGCGCTGGATGCGCAGCGTGTAATATTTCTGCGCGTCCGCCGCGATCATGATCGCGCAGCCTACCAGGCAAATGCTGACGCACAACGCGTACCAAGCGCCTTCGGCAAGCGGATAATCGGGTGACGACACACCGGAAATCAATAGCCAGCCGAACACCCAGTACCAGCCGAGCACGCCGAGGAAGGCATTGATGCCGCCCGCAATGGTGATTCTTTTCTGCCAGGCCGGATCGGGGAAAGCCATGTCCTTGATGAACCAGATGATCCCGTAACTGCCTTGCAGCGCGAGATAGATCCACGCACCGGTCGAGAAATTCTGGTAGTACCACATCAGCCAACCGAGAAAAAAGAAAGTCCCGCACTTTTGCAGGTTGATGACCCAGGCAAACTTCCACGGCCGCGGCCCGCCACCAAAGTCCTGAACCGCATGGTTGGTGATACGATTGAGTCTGACCGCCCACGGCGGAACGCTGCGTGTGTTCACCCTGTCCATTTCCTGTTGATTGGTCAGGCTGCTCAGACTACTTGAATTTCCACTCGGGGAATATAATTTATTTTTGAGTCCCGGCCACGCTGACCAATGCCTGGATCGGGGCAGACGGGTACATCAGCGCCCTCATAGGCGTTTCCCCGGATTTTGTGTATGCTTAAGACAGACACGTTTTGCGAGATACCGTCATGATACGCCCTGTTTTGACCTTTTTGATTTGCCTGATGACCGGCGTTTCAGCGGTTGCCGCCGAAACCACGACGAACGCGCGTGAACTCGCCGAAACCCAGTTGCTGGCCAAGTGGGTCGGCCTGCCGGAGGAACAATTCAAGCTGGCCAATATTTATTACCTTGGTAATGGCGTACCACGAGACTATACCGAGGCGGCCAAATGGTTCCGCCTGGCTGCCGACCAGGGCCTGGCAAAATCCCAGCACATGATGGGCGTGCTATACGACCGGGGCGAGGGTGTCCCAGCCGACGCTGTCAAGGCGGTTGCCTGGTATCGCCAAGCCGGAGAACGGGGCTACGTGCCCGCCCAGTTTGAGCTTGGAAACAAATACGCAAGTGGCGAGGGCATACCCCAGAATTATGCCGAAGCTTACGTCTGGTTCAGCCTTGCGGCGGCTTCCGGGCATGCAATGGCGCGCAAGGAAAGAGACCGGTTTGCCCGCAAACTGTCCAACGAGGCAATCATTGCGGCACAACGGAGTGCCGCGCAGTTATTTGAAAAAATCCAGCAGGATCAGACAAAAGGCTAGCCGGGCTGCTTCTGCTGCAAGCTGACGGGCGGCAGGTTTTGGCCGGGTGGGCCGTTTCCGGATTTATAACCTGGTTGCAGGTTCTTCTTCGAAATAGAACAGGCTGACACCGGCGGTCACCTGGTCATCACTCGTCATTTCCTGCTCGAAGGGCTTTAAGATTTCCCTGGCCCTTTCATCGGTCTCGGCAAGAAACTTTTTGATCACTTCCCTTAAGCGGCCACAATCCTTCCTGTCCAGGCGGTTGGTCCAGCAACCCCGTTGATAAAACGACTCACCGTTGTCCGCCGGCGCCTTCAAATTGTGCGCTATCGTGTCCACCAGGTTGCCGACCGCAGCCATGCCGATCCTGGCATTTTCAGTCTGTATTTCTGAACCAAACGGCGTATATCTTTTGTCAATCATCCTGACCGTGTCATTGGTCTTGTCCACCACTATCGATTTACTGGCTTGCAGCCTTTGCAAAAACGATTTGACCGTAACGCCACGGGTCGAATTTGCATCATGGATCAGGCTCTCAAAACTCGGTTTCGGCCCGGAGAGCGCCAGGACACGGGGCTTGCCGGTTTTCGCTTCGGTGTAGGGCTCACTGCTTTCCCAAACATCCAGCACGCTGCACTCCGGGGTAACCTCGCGTAAAAAGCGTTTTTCCTGGTGGAATGGCTTCAGGTAACCCTGCCGGCTTTTTATGCTTGTAAGCGTCCGGGTGTCGATACCGGTAACGACCGCGAGGGTCGACAGCGCAACATTCCTGCCCGGTTTTTCCCGTTGCAGTTTTGCCTCGGCTTCTTCGACGAAAATAACCTGGATCATTTCCTGGAGTTTCTTCAGTGAAATTTTTCCGATCAGTAATCGCAGCAGTTTTCTGAATACGTTTTCGACCGCGATTGTGAGGATTGCGACGTCACCGGAACTGGCAGTGATGGACGTGCTCATGTGGTTCTCCGTTTTCCATTGAAACTACATTCCCTGTTTCAACCCCACCAACATCGGGGTCTTAACCATAACGCTGCCAAAGGACCTAAGGAAGCTCTGATTAATGCCATCCTGGCATTATCAGAGCGCGGCAGTCGAAAAGTGTCATTTTCGACTGCCTTACAAATCAACGGCTTAGCGCCGCCGATTTGGCGACACGTCCTTGTGTCGCAGGAACCTCTGAATTAATCAGAGGTTCCCTAAATGCACATTGTCTATTTTCCGCATAAGACAAAGCCCGGACTGACTCAGGTCCGTGCTTTGCCTCCCCCTCACTACAAGTCCATAAGGACTCCCCTTAAAGCAGTGTAAAGCCCCCCTTGCCGCCCTGCACTGCCATCCTCATCACTTGTCGTTCACATCACGTTTAGCTTGGAATGACAAATATGTCACTGATTGCCATTTATGTCTCTTATTGACTAGATTGTCATATAATGACATATATGTCAATTTTATTTTTGTAGGAAAATCACCCGGGTCGTCGTAGCTGTTTCTTTACCCGGGGGTCATGATTTCGACCGCGTCCATCAGCACGCTGGAACCGACAAACGCGCTGGTTCAAACGGGCGTGCGTTGCCCAGACCGGGCAAGGTGAGACTGGAAGACGAACCGGATTCAGACCGTCAGGTCTTCCTCGAAATAAAACATGCTGATGCCCGCGGTTATCTGGCCCTTCTGACTTTCGGATTCAGCCAGTGAAGTGATCAACTCCCTTGCTTGTGCGTCAACTTTTCGCAGATAGCGGTGAATGGTGCTGCGGACATGTTCGATGTTTTCGGGATTGAACTGGTAGTTCCAGCTACCCCTCTGGAAATACCTGGCATTTTCATCCAGGTGATTCCGGATGTTATGGCCAACGGTACCGGCGAGGTTGCTGATCGCAGTCAAACCGACATCCAGCATATCCATGTCATCCTTGCTGATAAACACGTTGTCTTCCTGCTTCAAAACGACGCTACCGTCAGCACTATCCACATCCACGACGTCAATTTCCTTCAGGCGCTTGAGCACCGCCTGCGCCGTCAGGCCGCGGGATTGAATGGCCATCCTGACAAGCTCCGCGAAGCTTTTTGCATCACCATCAATGTTGAGGCGCCGCGGTTTTCCGGTTGCCG
This sequence comes from Lysobacterales bacterium, assembly GCA_041306925.1. Classification (GTDB taxonomy): domain Bacteria; phylum Pseudomonadota; class Gammaproteobacteria; order Xanthomonadales; family SZUA-36; genus SZUA-36. The sequence goes on along the minus strand of JBFZEL010000063.1, from coordinate 75 downwards.
CGTTGAAAAACCTGGGGTCATTCATCCACAGGTCAAATACCTTGAACAGTGGCATGAACCCGTCGAGAAAGAAAT
>JBFZEL010000062.1:0-7187 GCA_041306925.1 Lysobacterales bacterium | reverse complement strand
ATTTGAACACATCGTCAACAAATCCCGCCCCATTCAGCCCGGCGAGCACATTTTTCGCGCGGGTGACAAATTCCAGTCCATCGCAGCGGTTCGCGCGGGCTGTTTCAAGAGTTATGTCATTGACAAGAATGGTGAGGAGCAGGTGCTGGGGTTTTATCTTCCCGGCGAAATCATCGGCTTTGACGCCATACACGAGAAGGTCCACAAGGCCAATGTCGTGGCGCTCGACACCAGTTCGGTCTGCGGTCTCAGTTTTGAATCGGTTACCGAGATGGCGAGACAGCTGCCGCAGTTGCAGGATGAGCTGTTTCGCGTCATGAGCCTGCATATTGCCGAGCTCGAGGCGAGTGCTGCGGACCTCAGTGCGGAAGAGAGAATTGCCAGCCTGTTGTGTTCGCTCTCGAAACGATTTGCCAGCAGGGGTTACTCCGCCAAGGAGTTCAACCTGAGCATGTCGCGCCGCGATATCGCCAGTAATCTGCGTCTTGCAACCGAAACCATCTCACGCGTGCTTGCGCGTTTTCAAAGCGCCGGTATCATCCGTGTCAACCGCAAGAAAGTTGCGATACTGGAACCGGAAAAACTGAAAGAACTGGCGCGCCGCGACACTTGCTAGCCGCTGCTGGCGGGGGCCGGACCTGATCACCCTGGGCAATACCAACGCAACCTTACTTGCGCAACAGCGCAGACCGCTGTGGTGAACAAGCTGCTTATCCTCGCGGCCGACGCCGCAAAATACACCGAACTCGTCAAGTCGGCACATTTGCCGCAACTGGAAATCAGGACGGCCGTCGATGCCGTGTCCGCACGCACCCTGGTCGCCGGTTGCAATATCGTCCTGGGTGATCCGAACCTGGTCAGCAAAGTGCTGGCATCCGCCGACCGGCTTGAGTGGGTACAGTCGAGTTGGGCCGGTGTCGACCACCTGTGCCAGGCGGAATTGCGCCGGGATTATATTCTGACCAATGCAAAAGGCATGTTCGGCGCGCTCATCGGCGAGTATGTGATGGCCTATGTGTTTGCGCTGGAGCGGCAACTTTTCAGGATGCGGAAAAATCAGCTGGAACGGCGTTGGCAGCCTCTCGGCTACCGTCCCGCGAAGGACATCAGGCTTGGAATCGTCGGGCTGGGGTCGATCGGTCGCGAACTGGCACTGACGGCGGCGCATTTCGGTATCCGCGTAACGGGTCTTAACCGTTCCGGGAGACCCTGTGACGCGGTCGAAAAAGTCCACACGGCAGATGACATGGGCGCTTTTCTGGCGGAACTCGATTACGTGGTCCTGACCCTGCCGGCCACGCCCCACACCCGGCATTTCATCAACGCCGCTGCGCTCAGGCTGATGAAGCCCTCTGCTGTGCTGATCAACGTCGGACGGGGTAGCAGCATCAGCGAAGCCGACCTGGTCCAGGCCTTGCGTGACGGGGTTATCGGCGGCGCGGTGCTCGATGTATTTGAAAACGAACCCCTGGCCGGGGACAGCCCCCTGTGGCTGATGCCAAACGTTTTCATCACGCCGCATACCTCGGCGATCAGTTTTCCAGAAGAGATCGCGCGGGTGTTCATTGACAATTACCAGCGTTTTTGCCGCGGTGAACACCTCAGGCACGTCGTGGATTTTGAGTTGGGGTATTGAAGGGCTTACACTGGGCGCGGGCGGCTTGATGGTTTAGATATTGATATGCTTGCGGGTCAACAATTTTAAGGAGATTACCGGGTTTTGAAAACGTTGAAAGAAATGTTTGAGAGGAACAGGGCGTGGGCCAATGCGATCAATGAGAAAGACCCCGCGTTTTTCCCGTCGCTGGCCGCCCAACAGCATCCCGAATACCTGTGGATCGGTTGCTCAGACAGCCGGGTTCCGGCAAACCAGATTATCGATCTGCCACCAGGCGAGGTATTTGTGCATCGGAATATCGCCAATGTCGTTGTCCACACCGACCTGAACTGCCTGTCGGTGATCCACTATGCGGTGGAAATTCTCAGGGTAAAGCACATCATAGTCTGCGGTCATTATGGCTGCGGCGGCGTCAGGGCCGCGATGGAGGACCGGGACCACGGTCTGATCGATAACTGGCTACGCCACATCAGGGACGTGAACCGTTTCAACGCCCACAAGTTGGAGGGGCTGGATGCTGCTGAAAGGCTCGACAGGCTGTGTGAACTGAATGTCAGGGAGCAGGTCAGCAATGTATGCAACGCGCCCGTGGTGCAGAAAGCCTGGAAAGACGGGCAGGACCTGTCCATCCACGGTTGGATCTATAACATCAACAACGGACTGCTGAAAGACCTGGTTTCCTTCGATGCCTAGCCTGGCAGGGTTCAGTTGAACCCTAGAAATCAAAACGTCCGCGCAGACCGGCGTAAAAGGCCCTGCCGGGGCGCACAAAGCCGAGAATTTCCTCGTATTCCTGGTCAAACAGGTTGCTGATACGACCGGTCAAATCCAGGCGGCGTGTCAGTTTCCAAGTACCGGCCAGGTTCACGACGGTGTACGCAGCGATCTCGACGCGCTCCGCGACATACGTCCCGGGCGAATAGAAATCGTCCTGTTGCGCGCCGTTATAGTTCAGAATCAGATTCAGGTTGCCACGGCCAGCAGCGAAATAGTAATCGGCTGACAGGCTGGCCACGTGCCGGGGTCGCCTGATTTCCTGGAGCGTCTGGCCCGGTTCATTTTCGTCCCTGGCATTGGTGTAGGTATAGGTCGCCACGAACGCAAAGGTCTCACCGAGGCGCGTGTCAAAAACGGCTTCGAGGCCCTTGCGGGTGCTGTCGCTCGCCCTGTTCCGGGCCGTAAACAGAAAAGTCCCGGGATCAAAAACGAAGCCGTCGATTTCATCCTGCAAATCCTGGTCAAACCAGGACAACTGAAGCTGATACCGGTCATTTGCCCAGTTGCTGTCCAAACCGATTTCCCAGCCACTTGACGATTCCGGTTTCAGATCCGGGTTGCCGATGAAGAAATCCTCGAAATAGCCATAGCGCTCGGTGAAGGTCGGCGCCTTGGAGCCCGTGCCCGCCGAGCTGCGCAGACGCAGCATGGGTGAGAGCTGGTAAGAGGCAGACAGTTGCCAGGTCCGGGCGTCGTCAAAATCACTGTAATCATCGAGCCGGGCGCTCGCTGTCCAGGTAAACCCGCTGAGCGGTTTGCCGATGTATTCCAGCGCATAGCCGCTTACAGCGTAATCCTGATCCTGGTTGGGGTCGCCATAATCGGTCGCTTCTCCGCGTTGTGAAAAATCGATATTCTCGTGTTCCAGCGCAAAACCGAGACGGTGCTTGTGTGCCGCATCGAGGGCCACACCCGTTCGCAGGCGGTAGTCGAACGTCGTGGAAGCGGTCGAACTGGTCCATAGCCCGTCGCTGAAATTATCGTTGTCAGAGCGCATCCGGTTGACGGAAAGGCTGCCTGTCCACGGGTTTTCCGTGGGCTCGTAACGCAGTTCTGCGGTCAGGAAAGCCTGGGTTGAATCGGTTACGCGGTCAGCATCCACGGGCAGGCCGGTCGAGTAGTAGTCGATGTCATCGTACTCGCTCCTTGCATCGATCCCCTGGCCGGAGAAACGCAGCTTGAAATCATCGGAGGGGTCAAATTCAATCGCGATGTTGCCGGTGGTGTTGTGCGCGCCGTCTTTTTCGTTGCCGGTTCGCGACACGTTGGTGCCGTCGGTATCGAGGTAGGACAGACCGCCGTTGATCCGCGCCGTCTTGCCCGCATAGCCGCCATCCACGCTGAGGTTGTATGAGTCAAAAGAACCGGCCTCGACATTGCCCGACAGGTAATGGTCCTGCACGTCCTTTCTGCGGATGATGTTGATCACGCCGGCGATCGCGTCACTGCCCCAGGTGGCGCTCTGCGGCCCGCGGATGATCTCGATCCGCTCGATATTGGACGTCAGCGCAAACTGGTACTGGAATTCGCCGCTCGCCGCAGGGTCGTTGGCGCGGACGCCATCCATCAGCACCAGCAACTGGTTGGCTTCAGCGCCGCGCACGCGCACCTGGGTCTGCGAACCGGCGCCGCCGGACTGGCTGACGCTAAAACCCGGCACATCACGCAGCAACTCGGACAGGTACCTGACCTGCTTTTTTTCGATTTCCTCGCGTGTGATGACCGTGACGGAACTGCCGATATCGCCGACTGTAATGGGTTCGAGCCGGGCCGTGACCAGCACGTGTTCGAGTGACAGGGACTCATCGGCAACACCTGGTTGGCTGCATAACGCAATGAGCATCAACACGGCCGGAATTGCGGTCGCGCTAAACTGCTGTTTTGTCATTTTCTTTTCCCGGCGCGGTCTCACCCGAACGCGCAACGCTGTGCCGGTTGCGGCTGGTTGAAGCTGGGAAGCTGTTGCTGGTTCCGGATGAGCCCGGGGGAAGCAGTGCTCACCCGCTTCCGCCCGCCGCGAATGCACAAGTGACTAAAACTGCTGGCCGGTCTCCGGGCTTGCGAAGAGCGGTTAAAAACCGCTGATGACGGGTCGCCTTCCCATGCCGAAACACAGTGGCTGCAATGACCCGTACCTTCGCCTACCGTTGCGGGGGCAGCGACGGCATTGCCAAAACCCGGCTCACCGTCTTCCCGTTTAATCTCCCTGACTGAGCAGTCAGAAGGACACCTGCAGACTCGCCCGCAGATTGATGGATCGGGGTGCGCTTGTCAAGCAGCAGAGTCTGGCCCGAATTGATAACCGCCAAATTTTTTGCGCAACTCCATCTTCTGGATCTTGCCCGTGGCGGTATGTGGTATCTCATCGACAAACTCCACGGCTTCCGGCATCCACCAGTTTGCGATTTTGTCCTGCAGCCAGGCCAGCACGTCCTCCTTGCTGACCGCCGCACCGGGTTTGCGCACAACGATCAGCAACGGCCGCTCGGTCCACTTGGGGTGGGGGATGCCAATGACGGCCGCTTCGGCAACGCCTGCGCAGCCCAAAGCCGTATTTTCGATTTCGATGGAGGAAATCCATTCGCCGCCGGACTTGATGACATCCTTGTCGCGGTCGGTAATCTGCATGTAACCAAGTTCGTCGATGTTGGCGATATCGCCGGTGTTGAACCAGCCGTCCTCAACCAGGACATTTTCGTCCAGCTTGTAGTAGCCACTGGAAATGGCCGGGCCGCGCACCAGCAGATGACCCGATGTCACCCCGTCGCGCGGCAGTTCGTGGTGCTCGTCATCGACGATTTTCATTTCCACCATGTAAGGCGTGCGGCCTTGTTTGAGTTTCAACCTGACCCGTTCCTCACCTTGCAGGTGCGCGGTGGCATGCTTCAGTTTTCCGGTGGTGCCAATGGGTGACATCTCGGTCATGCCCCAGCCGTGGATGACCTCGACTCCATATTTGTTCTCGAGTATTTCGATCATCATCCGCGGGCAGGCCGCGCCGCCGATCAGCACCCTTTTCAGATGGGGTAATTTCAGATCGTTATCCGCCAGGTATTGCAGCAGGCCGAGCCACACGGTTGGCACGGCGGCGGAAGCGGTGACCTTTTCGCTCTCCAGCAACTCGTAGATGCTTTTGCCATCCATGCCCGCCCCCGGCATGACCATGCAGGCGCCCGCCATGGGCACGGCAAATGCAATGGCCCAGGCATTGGCGTGGAACATCGGTACGATGGGCAGGACGCTATCGCTCGAATCCACTCCGAGTACGTCGGGCTGGTTGCACATCAGGCTGTGCAGGACATTTGAACGGTGTGAATAGAGGACACCCTTGGGGTTGCCGGTGGTCCCTGAGGTATAGCAAAGACCGGCCGCGGTGTTCTCGTCAAACGACGCCCAGGCAATATCCGCATCGGAACCCGCCAGCCAGGTTTCATAGGCGTATGCATTGGGCAGACGCGTTGCCGGCATGTGCGTCTCGTCGGTCAGGACGATGTACTTCTTAATGGTTGGCAGTTTGGCGGCAATGGCTTCGATCAGGGGCACGAAGGTCAGGTCGACGAACAGGATCTTGTCCTCGGCATGATTCATGATGTAAACCAGCTGCTCGACAAACAGTCTTGGATTGACCGTGTGGCTGATCGCACCCAAACCCATGATGCCATACCAGACCTCGACGTGACGGTCGGTGTTCCAGGCCATGGTGGCGATCCGGTCGCCCAACACGACGCCCTCTTTTTGCAGGGCCTTGGCGACGCGCAGTGCACGCAACCTGAGGTCACGGTAGCTGATACGGCGGATGGGGCCTTCGACCGAGCGGGTCACCATCTCGCGTTCGCCGTGATTCAAACCGGCATGATCGAGTATGGTTTGCACCAGCAATGGATAATTTTGCATCAGTCCCAGCATGTTGAGTCCTTCAGAAAGTCAATCGGTGTTGGTCTTTTAATTGGATAATATCGCAAACGTGGCGAAAACCGTGAGTTGTTTCCAAGCGTCTGTTAATGGATTAGTATGGCTCGACCACATCGATTTGCGAGGTAATGACATGCCTTTCTGGCAACGGCTCCTGGTTTTGCTGGCAGCGGTGATGGGCGTCAGTTTTATCGTTGGCCTTATCTGGCACGCGCTGTTCGATTTTTACCTGCCGAGTTATATCTCCGGTGTCATCGGCGGGCTTTCAGCGGTATTTATCTGGGACCTGTTGAAAAAGAAAAAACTGCAATAGACAAAAGAGATCAGGCCATGACCGGCAAGCGGCTTTTCATCCACTCGGTTTTTCTTTTCCTGCTGCCAATCCTGGTTGCCTGGTATGGGATCTCGGTAGCCGGTGCGGTCGTGCTGGTCATGTTGGCGCTCGCCTGGCGCTGGATGATTACCCTGAGCGGCATCATCGCCCCCGAGAAAATACCGGACCTGGAACTTGAAACCATTGCCGCCAGCCACTTTGTCGAGAAGGTCCGCTGGTGCATGGACCGTCTCGGTATCGAGTACAGCGAACGTCAGTGGGTTGGTGTGCTGGGTGTATTTTCCATGGGCCGCTCAGTACCCGAGCTCAAGATCCGCACCGGCCTGGTACGCTCGCGGATCGGAAATTCGCCCGAAATCCTGCGTTATTTATGGGGTGCTTATGCGGCGGAACTGGGCGACAGGGCGCGTTTTCTCGAGCCGACAGCGGAGCGCCTGGCCCTTGAGAAGAGGCTCGACCGCTACGGCAGGGACCTGCAGGTCTGGGTTTACTACCACGTACTCAATGACCGTAAATTGACGCAGCACGCCTGGGGCTGCAACAGTC
>JBFZEL010000061.1:0-4198 GCA_041306925.1 Lysobacterales bacterium | reverse complement strand
GCATATTCCCTGATGTAGCCGGCCAGAAGGGGTTTTTCCACGTGACCCAGCAACATCGTCAGCAAGTCGCCCGGCCGGCAGGCGTCAAAAATTTCGAAGATGACATCCCTGCCGCAAGTGGTAATGGCGGTCTGGCTCTCGGCAACGCCCTTGTCCATCAGCCCCTGCTGCAGGATCTGCGCCACCCGCCTGGGTTGTGTGCCGTCGGTGCGCAGATACTCCTTGCAGAAATAGAAATCAAAATGACCGGCGATGGATTGGCCCATGCGCCTGATTGTTTCATCCGTCCGGCTGACGCTCCCGGCAAATGCGACCAGCTTGCGGCCCGTTGGCTTTTGCCGGTCAACGAACTCACATATGCTGCGCATGCCGTCCGGGTTGTGGGCAAAATCCAGGATGACGCGAAACGGCAGGTCGTCGAATATATTCAGGCGGCCGGGGGTGGTTGCATAATCCGACCTGAAACCGCCCAGTGCGCGCCGGATGTCTTCGATGCCAATACCATGCAGGTAACTGGCCACGGCTGCGTGCATGGCATTGCTGACCATGTATCCCGCCACACCGGCGTGGGTTGCCGGAATCTCGTCAACCGCCATGACCGGCACACGCCTGCCACCTTCGTCGTCACCATCGTAGATCACCATGACCGCCCGCCCATCAAGTTCCTCAAGCACACAGCAACAGGTCATGACCGCACCATGGCGGGTGAGGAGTTGGGCACGGCTCGATTGCATCGATACCAGGCACTTGTGCCGTGCGCCCATGTGTTCCAGCATGGCGAGGGTGTGCGCGTTGTCGGCATTCAGCACCACCGCCTGGCTGGCGCGCTCCGGCAGGGCGCGCTTGACCTCGGCCATCTGCTCGACGGTATCGATATTGCCCTGGCCGAGGTGGTCCTCGGTGACATTCAGGCAAACCGCAATGTCACAGCGGTGAAAGGCAAAACCGCCTTGCAATATACTGCGGTGGTGGGTTTCCAGGATGGCGATATCCACCGCTTTGCTGATCAGCACTTTCAGGTGGCCCACACGTGCGCAGCAGTCGCCCTTCTGCTGCATCTCGCCGTTCAGAAATAACCCGTCGGTGCAGGTCATCCCCGGCTTGCGCCCGGCCGCCAACATGATCTGGCTGAGCATCCGCGTGGTCGTGGTTTTGCCATTGGTGCCGGTGATCGCGATGATCGGCATGCGCAGCGGTTTCTGCACCGGGAAAAGCCGGTCCAGCAGGGTATCTGCCGCCGCATCCAGGGCGGCGGGTTCCGCCAGACCGCGGCTGGCCGCCTGCTGTTTCGCAGACTCGAACAGGGCCGAGAAATCCTCCTTAAGGTCAATGCAAAAGACACCATCGAGTACGCGCTGGTGTTCGCCGTGCCCAAGCACCAGCAGCCCGTTGGGCTGGATGCACTTGCCACCGGTCAGTGCCTCGAACTCGGCACGCTTGAACGGGTCGCGTTCCAACTGGATGGCGGGGATGTCGCGCCGTTGCGCGGCCCCGATGATGGCCCCGGTCTCAACTGGCAACAACCGGTCGCGGGCAAACTTGCTGAACATGCGGAACGGTTCCGCGAGCAGCCTGCGTTCGCCGGTGAGCAGTTCACAGGCGAGCTTGACCGCGGTCATGCCGACATCGCCGTGTTCGTGTTCGAGCAGCGCCAGGCAACGTTTTTGTTCCGGCATGCCCGCAATGGAAAAGAAGTTGACCCGGTGACCGGTCTTGCGTTGGAACAACAGGGCCGTCTGCACCAGCAACGACGTGTACCAGGCCATTCTCTCAGCGGGCAATGCCTGTGCCGGGAAGACTTCGTCCGCCGCGAGGATACCGGCGCTGAGCAACGGCTCCCTGATATCCGCGAGGTGACGCGGAAACCCGTTGTCATCCGCGGGGCCGAATTTCAGCAGAATTTCGACCACCTTTGTGTCCATGCGCCGGTTTGGACCCTGGTAGGGGAAATACTCAATGACAGGCATCAGACCTTCCTCGATGATGATGGTTGAGGATAAGAAGTCTGCGGGGTGTTTGTCCAGCGCCGGGCTGCGATTGCCCGGTGCAGCCCGGTCTGTGCACCCTGCAATCACCGCCATTGCGCGACACGATGCGCGCCAAGCCGGTCCATGGAATGCAATCCATGATTTGCGCTAACAGCGTCTTGCCCAGGTTCATGGTTCACTCCCAGGGCTTCAGCCTTTGCAGGTGACCCGAATCTGAATGCGGGTGAACCAATTTCAAATTGGCACCAAACCAATTTGCCCGGCAACCCCTGCCAATGCTCAGTATTGACCCGTGAATCTGTCAAAGGAGAGATTATCTGTCTAAGTGTGAACGGTTCATGGTCAGCTGCGGGTGGCATCATTGTCAAATCCTATCCGATGCCCCCGCTGATGTCGGTATAACCTTCATCCAGGTAACGCGTGATAACGGCGAAGGCTGGGATGACCAAGACGCTTCACAGGCTCTTTTTTATCGTGATCCGGCAACACCGATTGGGACCCTGGTTTCCCCATACACAAGGGCAATTACGAAATCAAGGATCGCGACTAAGATCCACGTGGAAATGAGCGTCGATCGGGAACTCACGTAGCGGGATTTCATGCCAACAGTTACATTTGGCTGATCTGCTAAGCATGCCCAATGCAAGTCTAGATACCGGCGATTGTGCCGGTATCTTTATTCTGCAGTTACTAACTGCTTGCCGTTAGCGGCCATCGGCAATCCAGTTTGCTGATCTTCCGCCAGACCGCAAAGCGGACACTGGCTTTGGTGAATCCTGCCAGAACTTTAAACCCCCCGGACCAAATTAGTCGTTTGAAAGGTATTAAATTTGCGGTTTAATAAAATTGTTTTTGTTACGCTTGCGGCTTCATGTTACCCTTTGTCCGGCTAGTGCATAAACGATAAACAAATCAATATTCAAGTCAACTTTAAGTTCGGAGAGATGTAAAACTATGAAGCTTAAATTTTGGACTTTATACGTCCTTACAGTAGCAATTTTATTGACATCGGTTGCTATCAACGCCCAGGCAGCCAATATTTTGATCATTAACGGCACAAGTACGACCAGTGAGCCAAGTACCACTGCAGAAATTACTGCCACCCTGAACACGCTTCTCCAGTCCCAGGGGCACACCACGACAATTTCGGATCCAGTACCCGCTGATATTTCCTCTTTCGCACAGGTTTGGGACATTCGATTTGACCCTGCGATGTCTGCGGGTGAACAAACCCAATTCGTCAATTTTCTCAATAGCGGGAAAAATGCATTTGTCATGGCAGAAAACAGTGGTTTCGGCACGCGTAATAATTCAGTACTGGCACTGATCACGGCAGCAGGGGGAGGCTCACTTTCATTTGTAACCCCCGATTCAACCCAAAACGTCAATCCTGCTTTTAGAACACCAAATAATATTGATACGATAGACTATTGCGCTCCGGGTGGTGCGAGTTCTGGCGGCCTTACCGCCGGGACTGGTATCTTCCTGTCAGACGATGGTGCAATTGGTGGTACCGCGATTGGGTTTAGCAAGGGAACGCTTGCAAATGCGCCGAGCGGAAGTCTCGCAGTGGTATTTGACGTCAATTTTATGGAACCTTGCGATGACAACAATTTTGAGTTTCTCGAGAATTTAACGTTTTTCGTCCTGCAAGGTGGAGTTGAACCGATCGAGACTGTACCAGTACCAACCATGTCTGGGTGGTCCATCCTGGTCATGGTGCTGATTTTGGCGATATTCGGATTTGGTCAATTCAGACGCCGGGTAAGTTAGGCCACAAATCTTGAAGAAACCGGAAACCCCGCCACGGCGGGGTTTTTTTTGACCTGTACCAAAAGACCGGTAGCCAGTATTCAAGATCTTTCGTAATGTCACTGTAGTTTTTGGGCTCAGGATAGAAGCCATTCGGAAACAACAAACACGGAGAACCTCAGCGAAAATATCCCGGGGATGGAGTGACCACCCATCGTGATGAAAATTTCCGTGCACACACAACCCTTCACTGCCTGGGACCACAACTTCAACATCTAGCCCTACGGACTTCAGAGTATGGTCAACATCTGAAGTAGCAGGTGTCACTAAAATCAACCCTGCCACACAGTTACGACTCCGGTTCGAGCACCCTGGGTGCATCGACAAACGGGCGGATGCCGAACTCCGGGTAGATCTCGCTGGGAAAGTAGAAGGTGCCGTCCTTGACCACCATCGAA
>JBFZEL010000060.1:0-3257 GCA_041306925.1 Lysobacterales bacterium | reverse complement strand
CAGCGAGAACAGGATACAACTCTCGTTTGCGCTGGCAAAAGCCTTTGAAAGTATCGGCGATTACCCGCAGGCGTTCAAATTCCTGAAGACCGGCAACGATCTCAGGTACCGGCAGTTCGATTACCAGGTTGACAGCGACCGGGAACTTATCCAGAGCATTATCCAGAACTTCAGTGCCAAGGCCATGGCAGGCATCCAGATCAATCCGGAGACTTCGAACAAACCCATTTTTATCGTTGGCATGCCGCGTTCCGGAACGACACTGGTGGAGAAAATAATCGCCAGCCACGCCGATGTTTATGGCGCCGGTGAACTGGATTATATCTTTGCCCTTGGCACCCGGCTTTTCCTGAAGGAATCGCTCCATTACCAGTTTGGCCCGCTCGACACTTATCCCAAACAGGCCTATGAATTGTTTGGCAAGACCTACCTCGAAAAGATCGGTTTGCTGGACCAGCAATCCAGCCGCCTGACCGACAAAATGCCATTTAACATGATGATGATAGGGCTGATAAAAATCGCACTGCCCAACGCCAAAATTATCCATTGCGTGCGCGATGCAAGAGATACCTGCCTTTCCCTGTACAAGCAGAACTTCACCACTGGGAATTATCGATTCGCCTATGATTTGCGCACCGTGGCCCAGTTTCACAAGCAATACCAATTGCTGATGCAACACTGGCACGCGGTCATGCCGGGTGAGATTTACGATGTCGGTTACGAGGCGCTGACGCACGATCCCGACACTGAAATTCGCAAACTGCTGGCCGCATGCGAGCTTGACTGGCAGGACGACTGTCTGAATTTTGATAAGAGTAGCGGAGTGGTAAGGACAGCCAGCGCCTACCAGGCGCGTCAGCCCATGTACACCAGTTCGGTCATGCTCTGGGAGAAGTACGCGGAGTTTATCCAACCCATGCTCGACGAGTTGAACACGGCCTGAACAGCAGCTTTAGGTACCTTTAAGGAACCTCTGATTAATTCAGAGGTTCCCGCGACGCAGGGATGCGTCGCCAAATCAGCGGCTCTAAGCCGTTGATTTGTGAGGCAGTCGAAAATGACATTTTTCGGCTGCCGTGCTCTGATAATGCCAGGACGGCATTAATCAGAGCTTCCTTAATTGAGTGCGCCGCTAAGCACCGGGGTCAGCTGGGTACCGGGGTTTTTCCTGACCATCCAGTTCAAAGTACCGGGCAGGTCGGCGCCATAGAAATCCTCCAGTTTCCGGTAGGTTTCCTGCCGTTTCTGTTGGCTGAACGGCTCGCCGGCATTCTTGGCGTCAACAAAAAGCCGGTCACTTTCTACGATTTTCTCAATCTGTTCTGCGGCAATACCCAGGTCGAGGAAGCGGTTGGCGGACCTGAGTGTTTCCAGCGGATGCAAATCCAGTTTTTCCGCGTACAAGGAAGCCATCTGCTGCGTGGATGCGTATTGCGCAAGCATCGCCTGCGCCTGTTCAATTTGCAGCCGCCAAAGTGTCACGATGATATTCAGATCGGTCATCTGCAGCATGGCTGACAGGCTCAGGTTGTCCAGGTGCGGAAAATCGCAACGCAGCAGATCAAACATCGCCCTGGTCACATGTCTCCCGCCTTCTCCTTTTCTCAAGGTCGACAGCAGAAAATTCCTGGCATCGGTATACATCAGCAAGGCCTTGCCGGATCCGCAGGTCTGCAGCAGTTCAGGAATGATGTTATTGACTGAATTGATCGGTTTTATGACCAGTTTTTCAGTTGGCGCGGCATGTTTCTGCAATAACAGCAGGGCCAGTTTTGGCAGATGGGAGTAATTCAGCGGGGTGGTTTTTGAGTGCCACTGCAGGCGTTTCGCATTGGCCGCATCGAGCAGGATCTGCGGTTCCCTGAGCCCGACACTGACGCCTTCCACGTCGAGACAGCGGGACAGGAACGTGGACGCGCAAAATGCCGTATGAAAGATGAACCGGGGCGGGTTGCCGGTGAGCGACTGGCCTTGGGATTCCGCCAACGGCACCAGTTCTGCGAGCGGCACGGGCATGAGCTGACGGCCCGCATCGATGTATTCCAGTTTGAGCGCGCTGACCCGGCGTATTTCGTCACGTTTGACCGGCAGGAATTCCACGTTTTCCGTGTTGAAATTAAACCTGTACGCCAGGTAATTCTCGCTGGTTATCAAATCTCTCACGATGGTCTTTCCAATACCCGCATTTACCCGCTGCCGGAAGGCATCAATACTGGTTCACACCAACGTGCATGTCAATGAACTCGATAAAATCGATCATTAGTAAGCGTAAAGTGACCCCTGTTTAAGGTAAAATCCCTGCGGGATTACACGCTTTGTCGTTTGGTGCCAGACTTGACTACAGGAAACTCCGATGCGCTTGGAACAAGACGAAATAGACGCGGGTACACTCACAGCACTGATGCTCGACCTGGAAGAAAACCGGTTGCCGCGGGCTCTGCAAATTCTGCACAGGGTCAATGAAGGCGAACTGCTGAGTGACTGGGATATCGATTTTCTACAAAAAGTATACGAGGACAGCCGTGCGAACGAGTCCCTGGTCGAACGTCACCCTGAATACTGCAACCTGATCGCACGTTGCATGGGGCTGTACGCGGAAATAATCAACAAGGGTCTTGCCAACGAAAAACCGGGTCCGTCCTAGGGAACCTCTGATTAACTCAGGGTCTCCCTGGTTTTCAGTCCCTGTGCCACTGCCGGCTATATTCACTGACACTTTCGCAAAGCACGGTCATATGCTGCGGGTCGACATCGGGTGTTATGCCGTGGCCGAGGTTGAAAACATGACCACTGCCTTTGCCATAACTTTCGAGGGTTGCCTTGACCTGGGATTTAATCACCTCCGGGCTGGTTAACATGATGGCCGGGTCGAGGTTGCCCTGCAGTGACACCCTCTCACCCACCCTGGCCCTGGCCTCGCCAAGCGTCATGGTCCAGTCCACGCCCAACCCGTCGCAACCGGTATCGGCCAGCGCCTCGAGGTGCGCGTTACAGCCTTTGCAGAACAAGACCACCGGGATCGTTTTACCGTCATAACTGCGATGCAGACCGTTGACGATTTTTTCGAGATAGCGCAATGAAAATGACCGGAACATCTCCGGCGCCAGCACCCCGCCCCAGGTATCGAAAATTTGCACCGCCTGTGCGCCGCTTTCAATTTGTGCGTTGAGGTAATCGGTGACCGCATCGGCCAGTTTGTCGAGCAGGACGTGGGCGGTCTGCGGGTCAGCGTAAATCATGCGCTTGATTTTTGCGAA
>JBFZEL010000059.1:0-9576 GCA_041306925.1 Lysobacterales bacterium | reverse complement strand
GTCGCAAGAATCTGGCCGGCGTCACCCCGCAAGGGAGCTTTGTTGTTGGAGAATTCACTCACGCTGCCGATCAGTTCCAGGGACGGGTAATGACCCGACCGTTGCAGACGTATGTTGGAGTCTGCAATTTCAGTTGCCATGTGCGCGTAGATGACGGTCGGGTTGTACTGCATCGCGATATCGACCCACTCGTCCGGGCTTTCCGGCAGCGGTTTGACCAGCGGCAGGACCTCCTGCAGCGGTTCGTAGCCATCGAAATATTGACCGGTCAGTTCATACACGGCTTCCTTGGTATCCGCCAGGCTATTCCGCGAAACGATGGCGCGGGCACGTGCATTGTCGTAACTTGCGCGGGCTTCATGGACATCCGTGACAGCGGTCAAACCCACTTCAAAGCGTTGTTCGGCCTGCTCGAATTGACGTTGCAACGCCTTTTCTTCGGCCTCGGCAAAAATGACCCCATCCTGCGCCGTCAACACGCTGAAGTATCCGCCGGCAACCCTAACCAGGAATTCCTGGTAGGCAATGTTGTAGGTCGCCTCGGCCTGGCTGACCTGTCCGCGGGCAATATCCAGGTTCTCGTAATTGCTTTGCGCATATAGGGATTGACGTAAATCGAACTGGTAGGCTTCAGTATCAACATCACTCTCGGTTTCGAAGCTCGGAACGGAACCGCCATCGGGCAAGTTAAACTGACCCACCTTGGTGTCGGAGTCACCCCAGTAGCGGTTGGCCCCACCGCTTAATGTGGGCAACATATTTGCCCACGCCTGGCGGGTATTTTCGCCGGTGGCGTCCCTGCGATAGCCGGCTGCCTGTAATTGTGGGTCGTTCTTGATCGCCAGGTCGTGAATACCGACAAGGTCCACGGCAAACGCCGGTGACGCGATCAGGCAGACGGCCGCGACCAACAGCTTCTGATTATAGATACCCGACTTCATAAGCAACTCCTAAATTCCTTAAAATTCAAATTCCGGCGCTCTTTCAGCACCGATCAACCTTGCCAGGTCTGTCTCAAACAGGCTTTCCTCCCGCCATTCGGTTGCACTCAGCTTGGTCAGAAGCATGGCTTCCATCGCCGGCTCATCGCCGCAGACCACGAATATGCGTCCGCCGGGATTGACCCAACCACGAAAGTGGTCCGGAATGCTCGGTACAGAGCCGGTAACAACCAGCACATCATGGGCTTGTTCAGGCTGCCAACCGGCCATCACGTTCCCGGTTTCGAGTTCCACGTTGGAGATACCCTTCTCTTTCAGCTTGGCCGCAACTTCGTTGGTGAACTGTTCGTATAGGTCGACACTGATGACCTGCTTGGCCGTGCGCGACAGGCACGCCGTGATAAATCCGCTGCCTGTGCCGATCTCAAGCGCCGTTTCGTCGGGTTTCAGTTCCAGGGCCTGTAACAAACGGCCCTCAACGACTGGTTTCATCATGGATTGACCATGATCCAGCGGGATTGCCATATCGGTGAATGCCATTTTTCTATATCGAACCGGGACAAAGTCCTCACGGTGGATTTTTTCCAACAAGGCCAGAACACGCTCATCCAGGACTTCCCACGGTCTGACCTGTTGTTCCACCATGTTGAATCGGGCTTGTTCGAAATTCATACTCATTTTTCTTACCCCTACCAGTATGTGCCGCAGTGTGCCTGTTAAATAATTTGCAAAATCTTTGCTTGTCCCTGGTGAGGCATGGCACAGATTGAGGTTTTAGGTTCGTTACTCAAAGTGCCGTTAGTCACAACGGGGTTTTTAAATCATTTTAACGTAATGAATTTAATAGACGCTCTTTGCATCCATTAGGTTTCTTTTTACATGAAGCGCTATTATCCCATATGGGATACCGAATACTTAAATAAAGGTTAAAAATAGTTGCTTAAGCCTGAAATAAGCTCATATAAAATCCGGTCATGACTACTGACGCGGATCGAACCAATCGTTTCAATCAGCTCGCCGAAGCTTACGCTGCGGATTTGTACCGCTACGCGATGTGGATCTGTGGCAATGATGCCCTGGCCAGGGACCTGGTACAGGAGACTTTTCTGAGGGCATGGCGGGCACTGGATCGCCTGAACGATCTGAAAGCGGCCAAGGGCTGGCTGATTACGATTTTGCGACGCGAATATTCAGGATGGACGTGGCGCCCATATGGTCGTCAGCACGAACCAGGAGTTGATGACGATTATCTATATGCCCAATACCCGGGTTGATGAGGGTGAATTGGTCAAATTTGACCAGATGCACGCCCGGCTGATGAATCTTGAACATGGTTCTGCGGCGATTATCGGCAGGCAGTCCCAGGATGTCGAAAGCCTGGTCGTCATGGTCAGGGAGTCACTGAAAACCGGGCTTGTCGACGCCTGAGGTAAGCCGCTGCGGGTTGCCTGATTTCCGTCTGTCTCAATCGGTCAACTTCAGGCACACGCTTCTGCCTGAAAATCTGTTATCTTCCCAATTATGAAACGAAAACTCCTGATTGCCCTTCCTGTCGCACTACTGGTCATCTGTGCCGGAATGATGTTTTGGCTCAACAGCGAACCAGCCACCTTTGATCCGATCGAACGCGCCAAACTGCACGCCGCGGCGCATGGCCACGCCGAGGTAACCGGCACGGCCACCACCGCCGCCTTGCTCGAGGTGGTCAACGTCCTGCTCAGCAAACGCGGCGGATACATGTCCAATGACATCTTGCCGCCCTGGGTCTTTCTCGACAATGTACCCAACTGGGAGCTTGGCGCGCTGGCCCAGGTCCGTGACCTTACCCGCGTGATGCGCAACGATTTCAGCCGCTCACAAACACAGTCAACCGAGGATCCCGACCTGTCCAAGGCAGATCCGCTTTTCAACTACTCGCATGAGCGGTGGTTTCCTCCCGATACGGAAGGACGCTATGAAAATGGCATGGAGTACCTGGAGAGCTATCTGACACGCCTGGCGGACCCAAATCAACCCAATGCCCAGTTTTATGCACGTGCCGATAACCTCGGTGCATGGCTGGGCCTGGTGGAAAAACGCCTCGGTTCCCTGTCCCAGCGGTTGTCCGCCAGCGTTGGCCAGGAGCGCCTGAATACGGATCTGGCCGGCGACAGTGCAGCAACCCAATCGACCACCTCCCCGGAGCAGGTGGATGTCAAGACATCCTGGTTTAAAATCGACGACGTGTTTTATGAAACCCGCGGCAGCGCCTGGGCACTGATCCACTTTCTAAAGGCCGGGGAAGTGGATTTCAAGGACGTATTGCGCAAGAAAAATGCACTGATCAGTTACCGCCAGATCATTCGCGAACTGGAGTCCACCCAGGAGAATTTGCACGCACCAATGGTCTTGAATGGTGACAAGTTTGGCGCCTTCGCCAATCATTCACTGGTCATGGCCAATTACATTTCGCGCGCCAATGCAGCGATTATTGATCTGCGTTATCTATTGGCACAAGGTTAGTTGACTGCAGGGCTTGTTATCATCATGCGCACACTCATTGTTCTGATCGGTTTGTCCATACTGGTTGCATGCGCCACTGAAGACGATGTCTCGAAGCGGACATACGGCCAGCAACTTGTCTGCCA
Organism: Lysobacterales bacterium; assembly: GCA_041306925.1. Taxonomy (GTDB): domain Bacteria; phylum Pseudomonadota; class Gammaproteobacteria; order Xanthomonadales; family SZUA-36; genus SZUA-36. The sequence goes on along the minus strand of JBFZEL010000059.1, from coordinate 6,008 downwards.
CAAAGGTCGTACGCAGGCCGTTTCCACCGCTGATTCGTTTCTTCACCTGGATCATGGAGACGCACCTGGCCCGTGCCCAACAGAACAGTGAGTCCGGAAATCCGCCAGGACTTCCTGCCTTATGCAGAACGCCTGGCAAGCCGTGGCGCAGACGCCATACACCTTGTTGTTATCCACTGCACCGAATTGCCCGATCTCGCGATGGCGCGGGTCTGGGGGGAGAAAGTGCTTTACCCGGAGCAGCAAACCGGCAACAGCGGGCATTTTTACATCGACCGTGATGGCCACGTTGAGCAGTGGATGGCCCTTGACCGGGTCGCTCACCACGTCAGGGGTTTTAATCCGCAGAGCATCGGTATTGAATTGATCAATAACGGTCGTTATCCCAACTGGTTCCATTGCGGGTGTCAGCACATGTCCGAACCTTATCCCGAGCGGCAAATCGAGGCGTTGGTGAAACTGGTAAACCACCTGTGTGAACAGTACCCTGGACTGGTAAGTGTCGCCGGGCACGCAGACCTCGACTTCAGCATGATACCCTCGGAAGACGCGCCTGGGATCATGATCAGGCGCAAGCTCGATCCCGGACCATTGTTTCCGTGGGTAGCATTCAGCAAAAGAATACCCCTGCGCCGTTACAGAACCGAAAGCCCATGAAGATCAGGAAAATCTGCGTTTACTGTGGTTCCAGCCCAGGCAAAAATCCGGCATTTTCCCTGGCCGCCTCGAGCCTTGCCAGGGTGATGTGTGAGCGTGGTATTGGTCTTGTCTACGGCGGGGCTGCCGTTGGTGTCATGGGTGTTCTTGCGAACGCGGTGCTGGAATCCGGCGGACAGGCCATCGGCGTCATTCCCAGGAGTCTTGCGGTCAAGGAGGTCGCACACCACAACCTCACCGAACTACACGTCGTGGCTTCAATGCACGAACGCAAGGCCATGATGGCGGAACTTGCCGATGGCTTTATTGCCCTGCCGGGCGGTTGGGGCACCCTGGAGGAAATTTTTGAAATCCTGACCTGGGCGCAGTTGGGCTTCCATGAGAAACCCTGCGGCTTGTTGAATATTGAGGGTTATTATGACGGCCTGATCGGTTTCCTGGAGAATGCGATCGAACAGCAATTCGTCAAGGAAGTTTGCCGCCCGATGTTGATGCAAGCACATGAACCGGTTGCGCTGCTGGATCAATTCGCCGAATACCGCGCACCGAAAGTCCGCAAATGGGTCGGTGAAGACGAACTCTAGAAACAACCATGCGGCATTTGAATTTTTACAGGGGAGTCAGAATCCCGACACATAACCTGTTGATCGGTTACGCGGTTGTGATCAATTTTCACGGCCGCTTTGCGCGCGCATGAACTCGAAAAGAACGCCTGTTTTGCTCAGTTACGCCTTTCGGCCATTCTTTCTGCTGAATGGTGTTTTTGCGGTGCTGATCGTATTCCTGTGGGTCGTGGGCCTGCACGGCCGGGGGCTGTCTGCCGTAACACCGCTTTGGCACAGCCATGAAATGCTGGTCGGTTTTGCACTGGCGGCAGTGGCCGGCTTCAGCCTGACTGCGGTTGCCACCTGGACCGGAAGACCGGCGATTACAGGAGCGCCCTTGGCCATACTGGTGTTATTTTGGTTGACAGGCAGGCTTGCGATGTTGCTTTCAACCATCCTGCCAGCCGGTTTTATATTTCTTCTCGATATGCTGTTCCCGGTCCTGCTTGCCGTGCTGCTCAGCCGCGAGATCATTGCTGCACGCAACCGGCGCAATTATCCGCTAGTTGCAATCATTTTTATCTTCGCAGGCCTCAACGCGCTTTACCACCTGGGTGCCGGCCAATGGTTGCCGGGCACGGACCGCCTGGCGATTTACCTTTTGATTCATGTCCTCCTGCTCCTGGTCACCATCATCGCCGGACGGATCGTGCCGAGCTTCACCGGCAACTGGTTGCGTCAACAGGGCCAGGATCAGGTGCCTTTCAGCAGTAATACCATCGATCAAGCGGCACTGGTTCTGACCCTGTTGACGGGCTTGTCCGCCAGTTTCATGCCCACACACTGGCTAACCGGGGGGGTTGCGTTTGCTGCGGCCATCGTGCATGGACTCCGACTGAGTCGCTGGAAAGGCATGGCGACGATATCCAACCCGCTGCTGTTTGTGTTGCACGTTGCTTATCTGTGGTTACCCTTCGGCTATGTCTTGCTGGCTTGCGCCGTGTTCGGCTGGGTGTTCACGCCCACCGCTGCCCTGCATGCACTGACCATGGGCGCCATCGGCAGCATGGTTCTTGCAGTAACCACAAGGGTCGCACTGGGTCATACCGGTAGGCCTCTGCAGGCCGCCCGGCTCACGGTTTTCGCCTACTGGCTATTGATGCTCGCTGCCCTCGTGCGGGTGCTGGGACCGCTGACCGGCAAATCTTATCTTTTGATGATCGACCTTTCGGCGACCGGATGGATGCTGGCGTTTGCGATTTTCACCTGGGTGTATTGGCCGATACTGAGCCGTCCGCGAGCGGGATGAGCCGTGCGCAAATGGGACCGGGCAAACAATCCCGGTTCAGAGCAGTTTTTGCCTGGCTACCACAATGCCGTTTGCATCGGCATAAAGAAATTGCCCCGGCGCAAAACTGACGTCTGCAAACCTGACCAACGCATTGAGCTGGCCTTCATCGCGTTTGCTGGATTTGAGTGGATGACAAGCGAGAGCCCGCACACCGAGTTCCATGTCTTTGAGAATTTCCACGTCACGTACACAGCCATTGACAAGCACCCCCTGCCAACCGTTTTCTACCGCCATCGCGCCTAGCATGTCTCCCAGCAGGGCGCATCTTAACGAGCCTCCTCCGTCAACCACCAGGACCTTGCCATGGCCGGTCCTAGCCAGGGCGTTTTTCACCAGGGAGTTGTCTTCATGACACTTGACCGTAACGATCTCGCCGCTGAATTTTTTCTTGCCGCCAAAATCCGGGAACAAGGGCGCCAGCACCTGCACGAGGTCCGGGAATGCATCACAAATATCGGGGGTTGAAAAAGTCATGTTTCCTTTCTCCTGATCGGCTGTCATTTCGTACTCAATTATTTGCTTGTCCACTCACCCGTATCAGGAACGCTGCCCTGACGGGCGCGGGGTGCCCCTCCACTGTCACCGATGGATTACTGACATCCAGGCACTGCCGAAGCGATTCAAACGTCATCCATTCGGTACTGCGTTGCTCATCGGTGGTGGTTCTACTCACGCCGATTAATCCTGCTTCGGTCAGACCGGCCCCTTCCAGCCAGTCACGCAAGACCGCCATGCTTGGAATCGCGTGAACATTGTTCATCCGTGCATACCGGCCTGGTGGTTTCAGAATTTCTCTGCCCTGCCCTTCGAGGACCAGCGTTTCAAGTATTATTTGGCCGCCGGGCCGGGTCAGGTTTTTCAATTGTGCAAGGTGCTCAACCGGCTTGCGCCGATGGTATAAAACACCCATCGAAAATACGCTGTCAAAACCGCTGGTGTCTGCTGGCAGGTCTTCGATTCCCAGCGGCAGCACAAAATTATTCAAGCCAGGACAAAGCTTTTGCATCGCCAGCCACTGCATGACGAATATCAGCGTCGGGTCGATACCCACCACCAGTTCAGCACCGGCAGCCAGCATTCGCAAGCCGAAATAACCGTTGCCACAACCAATGTCCAGGATTCTTTGCCCGCCAAGATCGAGATGCGGCTCCAGTCGCTCCCATTTCCAGTCGGAGCGCCACTCGGTGTCAATCCTGATGCCACCCAGCTCAAGGGGTCCCTTGCGCCAGGGGTGCAATCCCAGCAGGCGTTGTCGCAAACATAGGGTGTCAGTCACCGGCCGGCCCAATACGGGCGCTTTACAATCCAGCCGGCAATAACCATCACCCTCGTCGAGATCCTCGATGATTTCCAGCCAATGCGGCAGATCACCGTGGGGCGAGTTTTTCAGAAGATGCCAACCAAGCTCAGCCAGGTCAAGCCACGCCGATGTCTGTAACTGCGTATACGGATTTTTCACTTGAAAGCTATATAGCTGGCGAAGCTGAAACACTGAAACCAGCGGTGGTGGCGGGACAAACCAGCCTGTTGGAACCGCTTGAAGTGTGAAGTCTCTGTTTCTGGTCTAAGTACGTCTTCGAGTGCATTGCGTTTTTGCGCTATTTCAAGTTCCGAATAACCTTGTGCGCGCTTGAAGTCATGATGCCAGCTGGTTTGATCGGCTTGTTCAAGTTCGTCCTCGAAGCAGATTTTTTCGGACAGGATCAGGACGCCACCTTTAAACATGCCTGCCGAAATCCGGTCAATTAGCGCCTGGCGCGCATCCAGGTCAAGGAATTGCAGGGTGAAATTGAGCACCACCACGGAGGCTTTTTCGATATGTGTTTCCAGCATGTTTTCCAGACGAATATCGATCGGTACGGCGGCGCTTTTACCCGACAGGTTTTTTCTGCAACGAACGACCATCGCCTCAGAGTTATCCACCGCTATGATCCTTGTCCCGCTGGCGCGTACCGCCTGGCTCATGGCCAGGCTGGCCGCCCCGAGCGAACAGCCCAGGTCGTAAATCCGTGAATCCGGTTGGGCGTAACGCCGCGCCAGCATGCCAATCATGGGTATCACCATTGCATAACCCGGTACCGAACGGGCGATCATGTCGGGAAACACCTTGACTACCTGCTCATCAAAACAGAACCCCGTGGTTATGGCCCTGCTCCTGGCAAACAACTGGTCCTGCTCATCGGTCATGTTCATTCCTGCTGGTGGCTTTTTGCCAGTGACTTCTGGGGCATCCTGATCTGGGCGGCGTCTGGTAGTCTTTTGAATCGGAGAAAACAGTTAATTATGCTGAGTTACCCATCCCGGCTTCAAGCTTAAAAGAGGGTCTGAAATGTCTGAATACGCATTAATCTTGGCGATTATCGTTGCCATTCTTGCGGTTGTCGTTGTCCGCAAGGCGGTCATTATCGTTCGCCAGGGTTTCGAATACACCGTGGAGCGCTTTGGAAAATACCGCACCACCTTTGGTCCGGGTTTTCACTTAATGCTGCCTTTTGTTAACCGGATCGGACAACGCGTTAACATGATGGAGCAGGTCCTGGACGTGCCGTCACAGGAAGTTATCTCAAAGGATAACGCGGTTCTGACCGTCGATGGTGTGGTGTTTTTCCAGGTGCTGGATGCCGCCAAGGCAGCCTACGAGGTCCACCGGCTTGAGCATGCCATTCTCAATCTTACGGTGACCAACATCCGCACGGTGCTCGGTTCCATGGATCTGGATGACGCCCTGTCAAAGCGCGACATGATCAACGCACAGCTTCTCAACGTAGTTGATGAGGCCACAACACCCTGGGGTCTCAAGGTTACGCGCATCGAAATCAAGGACATCACACCGCCCATGGACCTGGTCAATGCCATGGCCAGGCAGATGAAAGCGGAACGTGAAAAACGCGCCAATATTCTCGAGGCTGAGGGCTTCCGACAGGCGGAAATCCTGAAGGCGGAAGGTCAGAAACAGGCCATTGTTCTGGACGCGGAGGGCCGTAAGGAAGCGGCCTTCAGGGATGCCGAAGCCCGCGAGCGGCTCGCCGAAGCCGAAGCGAAGGCCACCACCATGGTGTCAGACGCAATCGCCGCGGGCGATATGCAGGCCATCAACTATTTCGTCGCGCAAAAATATGTCGATGCTTTAAAGACCTTCGCCACCAGTCCGAACCAAAAAACACTGCTGCTGCCGATGGAGACCACCGGCATCCTCGGAAGCCTGGCGGGCATTACCGAAATTGCTAAATCTGTAATGGGCGACAAGAAGAAGGGGGGGCCTGAATAAAATGGGCTGGCTTGAACATATCGTATTCTGGCACTGGTGGATACTCGCCGGTCTTTTGTTGATCCTGGAACTCACGGCCCCGGCTTTTTTCTTCCTCTGGCTGGGTATAGCAGCGGCTTCCGTTGGCCTGATATTGCTGGTGTTCCCCTCCATCGATCTGGAAACCCAGTTGATTCTGTTTGCCATC
>JBFZEL010000058.1:0-5239 GCA_041306925.1 Lysobacterales bacterium | reverse complement strand
GTTTGACTGGCAACGGTACCGACGGGTGGTGCAACCGCGCGACCACGTCACGCTGGTTGACAAGGTGCCGGCGCAGTTGTTTGAACGCACGGTTGTAGCGCGTGATCAGTTCAATGGAATCATCGCCCGGGTTGTCAAACACCTGATCCTCGAGGTCAGCCAGGTATTCCTCCAGGTTCTGCACCACCGGCGTGTAGTTTTCGACGATCTTGCGGCTGATCAGGTAGGCAAGGTGGTCGGGGCCATGGGCAAGTTCTTCGGGATGCGCCCGCACCACATCATGAACCGCCTCCAGGGCGGGCACGCTGTGATAATGCCGTGATACGAGAAAATTCGACCCCAGTAGAAGGGCAACACTCGCGACCACCTGTTTGTCGTCATCCACGGCTGAAACCAGGTCGCGCAATATGATAAAAACAGATGTGTCGAACACTTCGATCTTGGGGGCGTGCCGCGCGCGCTGGGCGTCCTGGATGGCCAGCTTGGGAAGACCGAAGCGTTCGCCGAGTATTTTCTTCTCGCCATTATCAGGGGCGCCTGAAATATTGAGCCAGATCCATGCACCGGGCAGGGCGGCCCATTCGTCGAGTAATTCGAGACCGCCGCCGCGCATGTTTTTTGCTTGCGGTTCGTAAAGGACTATCCTGTAATCAGACATTTTTTCCTTCCGGCAATCGACCTTGTTTTAATGTCGTTTCAATGATGACCGATGACACAGGCGGTGATCATAACAGCTTCATTACCGTATCAGCCAACCCATGACCCGTGGCTGCCGAACCGGCCGCGAGCCCGGCCGGGCGGTTGCCATTTTCAGGCTGAGCCGGCTTTTTTTGCTTTGATGTAATGATCGATAACCTCCTGCAGGACCTGCATCGGCAGGGCGCCGTTTTTGAGCACCGCGTCGTGAAATTCGCGGATGTCGTAGTCTTCACCAAGCTGTTCCTCGGCGCGCCGGCGTAATTCCAGGATGGTCAGCATGCCGACCTTGTAGGACAGCGCCTGGCCGGGGAGTACGTAATAACGCATGACCTGCCGTTCGATGTCGGCCGCAGCCATCGGCGTATTGGCGGTCATGTAGGCGATGCTCTGCTCGAGCGGCCAGCGTTTGAAATGTGCGCCGGTATCCACCACCAGCCTGACCGCGCGTTTCATTTCCTCCGTCAGGCGGCCGAAATTGCGCATCGGCATGCCTGCATACAGACCCGCCTCGTAGGCGAGGCGCTCGGCGTACAGGGCCCAGCCTTCCGAATAGGCGCTGAAGCGGCCGTACAGACGGAAGCTTGGTAAGCCCTGCAACTCCTGCTGGATGGCGATCTGGAAATGGTGGCCGGGCGCGCCTTCGTGGTAGGCAAGCGAATTCAGGGTGTGTTTCTGCACATCGCCCATGTTCTGCAGGTTGACGTAGTAGATGCCCGGCCGTGAGCCGTCGGGTGACGGGGAGTTATAGAATGCCGTCGACGAACCCTTTTCACGCCACGGTTCGACCCGCCGCACTTCCAGCGGCGCCTTTGGCAAAACGTTGAAATAGTCACCGGCCATGGCGTAGACGCCTTCGATCAACGCCGTCGCCTCGGCCAGGTATTCCTGCCGTCCTGCATCGCTGTCCGGGAAGTGGTTCGCGGGATTGGTGCGCACGTATTCGAAGAACGCCGCGAGGTCACCTGCAAATCCGGTCTGGTCCATGACCTGCTGCATTTCGGCACGGATGCGCGCGACCTCCGCCAGACCGAGTTGGTGCAGTTCTTCCGGTGTCCTGGCAACGGTCGTCCAGTTCTCGATCCGGTTGGCATAAAACGCCTCGCCATCCGGCAGGCTCCAGGCCCCGCTGTTGTCACCGGCGATGGCTTGCAAACGTTGCAATTCGGCAATCAGCACCTGGTAACCGCTACGGAACGGGCCGCTGAGCGCGTTGGCGGCGTCGTTCAAAAGGATGGCTTTGTCTTCCGGGTCCAGTTGCAGTGCCTCCAGCTTGCCACGGAAGTCCGCCAGCAATATGCCGTCCGCGGCGGCTTCCTCAAACGGTGCGCCCTTGAGCATATCGAGCGCCCCGGGCAGGACCCTGGGGTAGACCATCAGCGGCGGAATGACACCGATGGCTTCACCCGCACGCAGTTGGTTCACGACCTCGCGCATGACCGTGTCGACACCCTGCAACCGTGAGATATAGGCCTGGGCATCTGCGCGGGTTTCAATCTTGTGCACGTTCTGCAAAAAGACTGGCAGGCTGGAGGCAACATCGTCCATTTGGCTGATGGCGTAGTTGTGGAAACGCCACTTGAAGTTGCTTAAAGACCGCTGCTGCTTGTATTCAAAAACACGGTAACTGAGCCTGGATTCGACACCCAGGGCGTCGAAGTCAAATTCGCCGTGCAGACGTTTAAGGTCCGCTGCGGCTTGCCGGTCCTGCATTTGCGCAAACGCGTCAGAGTAATCACCCCAGCGTCCGTAATCTTCGGTCTTGATACCCAGTTGGGCCTGGAACTCGGGGCTCTGGGCGACATCGCGGTCGAACACTTCTTGGAAAAACGCGGCCAGGCGCTGGTCCTCCGTTGCGGCTTTGGCAGCCGGCGAGGGCGGCTTGACTGCCGTTTCCGGCGCAGCGGCGGCGGGCGGCTTACAGGCACCCAACAGCAACACGCAAACGGTCAGGCTGACCTGTCTGAGCACATTGGTGATTTGCATCATTTTCAGATCCTTTGGAGCAGCCTGAAGATGGCCGCCGGGGGTGGACGATCAACGCTTTCGGGCGCATTATAAATATTTTCAGACAGGAGAAGGCACGTGTCCGATAAATTGACCACCAGTTTCATGCGCTCCCTGTGCATGGGGCAGATCGAGCAGGACGTTATCTTCCCTTTCCCGAGCCTCGATCCCGACCAGAAAGAAACCCTCCACGAGATCGCCGGCGCACTGGCGGACCTGCTTGGTTCGCATGCCGAAGACTACCGCCGCTGGGATGTCGACGGCGCGATGCCCGCGGAGTTTATCGATGAAATGCGGGAGTTCGGCCTGTTCGGCCTGATCATCCCGGAGACCTTTGGAGGCATGGCGCTGGGCAACATGGCCTACTCGCGGACCCTGCAGGAGGTCGGCCGTTACGACGCCTCGGTCGCAGTCACGATCGGCGCGCACAGTTCGATCGGCATGCGCGGCCTGCTGTTGTTCGGCACTGACGAACAGAAGAACCGCTACCTGCCAAGGCTGGCCAGCGGCGAGATGATCGCGGCATTTTGCCTGACCGAGGCCGGCGCCGGTTCGGATGCCGCCGCCATCAAGACCACCGCGGTGCTTAAAGACGACCACTGGCTGCTCGACGGCAGCAAGCTGTGGATCACCAACGGCGCCATGGCCAGTTTCTACACCGTGTTCGCACGCACCGAGTCACCGGACGGGCGCGGCAAGATGACCGCTTTTATCGTCACCAGCGATATGGCCGGTGTCAGCTTTGGCCCGCACGAGGACAAGATGGGTCTGCGTGCCAGTTCCACCACCACGGTAAATCTCGATGCAGTCAAGGTGCCGCTTGAAAACATGCTGGGCGAAGTCGGCAAAGGCTTCAAGGTCGCGATGCAGATCCTCAACAGCGGCCGCACCGGGCTCGGCGGCGGATCGGTCGGTGGCATGAAGCGCCTGATCGAACTGGCGACAAAACAGGCCGTTGAGCGCAAAACCTTTGGCCAGCCGATTGCCAGCTATGGCCTGATCAAGGAGAAGGTCGGGCGCATGGTCATCGACTGCTACACCTCCGAAGCGGTGGTGACGATGGTCGGCGGCCTGATCGACGCCGGCTACCAGGATTACGCGGTGGAGGCGGCGATCTCCAAGGTCTACGCCACCGAATGCCTGACGCGCTGCGCCGACGAGGCGCTGCAGATCGCCGGCGGCAATGGCTACATGTGTGAGTATCCCTATGAACGCATCGTGCGTGATTCGCGTATCAACCGGATCTTCGAGGGCACCAATGAAATCCTGCGCCTGTTCATCGCCTTGACGGCCATGAACGATGTCGGCAGCCAGTTGCAGGAACTCGCGGCCTCGATGAAGGGTGTTCTGCATGATCCGATCAAGGGTTTTGGCGTGCTTTCCGATTACGCCCGCAAACACGCACAGCTACGCACGGGCATCGGCGGCGCGGCGAAATTCGAGGGTCTGCACCCGTCCATCCAGAACGTGGCGGAGGGTTTCGAGATCGAAACGCGTTTCCTGGCCCAGGCCGCCGACCGCATTCTGCGCAAGCACGGCCGGAACATCGTCAGCAAGCAGTTCGCCACCAAGCGCCTGGCCGAGATCATGATCGACCTGTTCGTGCTGGCCAGCACGCTGAGCCGCGTGCAGGCTTCGATCGAGGCGAACGGTGAAGAGCAGGCGGCCAGGGAAATCGATATCCTGCGGATGTTCGCGCGTGAAGCGCGGGTCAGGATGAAACAGAATTTCCGCCGTATCGACAACAACGACGACGAGCCCTTGAAAGCGCTGGCGGAGGACGCGTTTGCAGTCGAACGGTTCCGCTGGGATACGATTTAAGGAACCTCTGATTAATTCAGAGGTTCCCACGACACAGGGATGTGTCGCCAAATCAGCGGCGCTAAGCCGTTGATTTGTAAGGCAGTCGAAAATGACACTTTTCGTCTGCCGCGCTCTGATAATGCCAGGACGGCATTAATCAGAGCTTCCTTAAGTAACCCCTGATTAATTCAGAGCTTCCTTAGTTCACGCATTGCACCAGCGCCGTCTGGTGCAATGTTCGGGTTGCCCGGTAATGCCGGTAGCCGGTCCGTGGTATTTATAGCAGCTCGTCCGCTAATTGCTTCAGCTTGATGAGGAATTCAACCTTCCGCTGCGCCCGGTTGTCAGGGCGCGCTTTGCGCGTGACACGCGGCGAGCCATTCAGATGTACTTCCGAACGGACGCCTGGTACTGCGAATACGCCGTTCCAAATACCGCTAAGAGATACCTCTCTTCGCCCGCGATGATGAAGTGATAGACCACGATGCTGTACACGCCCAGTACGAGCACGACCGGGTTGCCGGTCCCGAAAATTGCGGCAAGAGTCAACGCATCGAAGCCGACGTACATCGGGTTCCTGCTAAGGCGATAGACACCCCCGGTCTTGAGTTTGGTCTGACCGTTCGGCAGACCCAGTCGCGTGGACCTGCCCAGGCTCGCGAGGCTGGAGATGATCAGGACCGAGGCAATTACCAGCAAAGCGTACGAGAGGTAGTCCAGGACCACTGCGTCG
>JBFZEL010000057.1:0-4836 GCA_041306925.1 Lysobacterales bacterium | reverse complement strand
GATATCAATCAGGCGGTGCGGCGCCAGCTTCAGGGTCTGCGCATCCGGCTTGGCCGTGCCGATATCCATGCCCCGGTAGACCAGCGCCGAATCGACACTGATGATTTCGAGCGGAAACTGCTGGCACAGCTCAACCGCCAGGCCGGTTTTTCCGGAGGCCGTCGGCCCCATCAGAAAAACCGCTGCTGGTAATTCGGGAGATTGCATACCAGTTTGACCGGAACTAGCGGCCACGCAGAAACAGGCGGTCCAGGCTTTGCATGTCCAATTGCACCCAGGTGGGTCTGCCGTGATTGCATTGCGCGGCGCGTTCGGTCCTTTCCATGTCGCGCAGCAGGGCATTCATTTCCGCAACATTGAGCTGGCGGTTGGCCCGCACCGAACCATGACAGGCCATGGAAGACAGCACCGCGTCCATTTCCGATTCTATTTTCAGGCTTTTGCCATCCGCCACGAGTTCCGCCAGCACGTCCTGCAGCAGGCGCGTCATGTCGGCCTGCTGCAGCAGGGTCGGCACCTTTCGCACCACCACGGTCTGCGGGCCCGAACGGTCGCAACTGAGCCCCAGCGTCTCGAGGCGCCCGGCGTGGGTCTCGACCTTATCCGCTTCCCGTTCGCTGACATGCACGGTCACCGGCACCAGCAGGTTCTGGCTGCGTATCCCGTCCTGCGCCAGTCCGGCCTTGAGACGTTCATAGGTGATGCGTTCGTGCGCTGCGTGCATATCCACCAGCACCAGGCCATGCTGGTTCTGGGCGAGGATATAAACACCGTGCAGTTGCGCCAGGGCGAAGCCCAACGGTGGCAATTCATCGCCGGACCGGGGTGGCAGGTCGACGCTCCCCGTGGCCATCTGGCCCGCCAATCCCTGCGGGGACGCAACCAGCTGCGCGTAGTTTTGCAACTGCTCAGCCACGCTGAGCGGCATCGCCGACTGCCGTGCCGCCCAGCCACCGGTCGTGGCTGCGTAGCCGGGCTCCTGTACTTCGGTGCCGGGCCGCAGCGCGCCGGCGCCGACCCCGGCTGCCGCGAGACTTTTATTGAGGGTGGAGAAAATAAAATCGTGCACCGACCGGGAATCCCTGAAGCGGACTTCATGTTTCTGCGGATGAACATTTACATCGACGGCGCCGAACGGCAACTCGAGGAACAGGACGAACGCAGGATGGCGGCCATGGAACAGCACATCGCGGAAACTCTGCCGGATGGCGTGAGCGACCAGGCGATCGCGGACGACCCTGCCATTGACGAAAAAGAACTGGCGGTCGGCCTGCGGCCGGTTGTAGCGTGGTTCAGCCACCCAGCCGCGCAAACCAAAGGAACCGCGTTGTTCATCCACCTCCAGTACGTGGCTGACAAATTCCGGGCCGGTCACCGCTTCGAGACGCGCCAGCATCTCCGCGTCGCTGCGTACGGGCGGAAAATGGCGCACCATGCGGTTGTTGTGCTGCAGCTGAAAACCGACATCGGGACGCGCGAGTGCGAAACGTTTTAACAACTCATCGACATGTGTGAACTCGGTCTGGTCGGTGCGCATGAATTTCCTGCGCGCCGGTACGTTGTAAAACAGATCACGCAATTCAACCTGCGTTCCGGGTGCACCGGCGGCGGGAACCGCGGCTTCAAGTTCACCGTTCGCGGTCTTGATCTGCCACGCGTAGCCGGCGTCCGCGGTCCGGGAGGTAATGGTCATCCGGCTGACCGAGGCCATGCTCGGCAAGGCTTCGCCCCTGAAACCCATGGTCGCAACCTCTTCCAGGTCTGGCAGGCTGCCGATCTTGCTGGTGGCGTGGCGTGCCAGCGCCAGTGGCAATTCATCGGCGGCTATACCGCAGCCGTCATCGGTGACACGAACCAGCCGTTTGCCACCCTGTTCCAGCGCGACCTGGATCGACCGCGCGCCGGCGTCCAGGCTGTTTTCAATCAATTCCTTGACCACCGATGACGGCCGTTCGACCACCTCACCTGCAGCGATCTGGTTGACGAGGAGTTCTGGTAACTGGTGAATTGGCATGCGCACCCTTTTAGCCGTTTTCCGTGGTGGCATCAAGTGTTTGTTGGTTCGGGTAGTAAGAGCTGGAGTTGGTGTTCCCGCTTTCGCGGTAATGACTTTGCCTCAAGTCAGGCGGGTGCAAATATCTGCGTGGGCGCAGTCATTCCCGCGAAAGCGGGAACTAGCTGGTGGGTATGACCAGTTCGCGCCCGACCTGGATCACATCTCCCCTGATGTTGTTGGCACTACGCAGACTGCTCACGCTTACGCTGTAGCGCTGGGCGATCCCGCCGAGCGTGTCGCCGCGGGCAACGATGTGTTTGGAACTGTCGCGGTTGGAGGCAATCCAGGTGCCGGGAGGCGGACTGGCGTAGAAATAGTCCCTGACCCCACGGGTGATGTTCCGCGCCATGCGTTGTTGAAATTCTTTCTCGGTCAGGCGTCTCTCTTCGCTGGGATTGCTGATGAATGCCGTCTCGATCAGCACCGAGGGCACATCCGGCGATTTGAGCACCATGAAATTGGCGCTGCCGACGTGATTCTTGTGTACCGCGCCGGACTGTTTCATCGCATGCAGTATGTCCGTGGCGACCTTGTTGCTGGCTTCCCGGGTTGCGCTCTGTGAAAGATCCAGCAAAACCGAAGCCAGCATCTCATCCTTGTCATTCAGCGTCACACCACCCACCAGGTCAGAGGCATTTTCGCTGTCGGCCAGCAGTCGCGCGAATTCACTGCTCGCACCCTTGGCGGATAATACGAATACCGAACTACCCTGCACGCTGCGCTTGGTAAACGCGTCTGCGTGAATCGATACGAACAGGTCGGCGCGGGCCTTGCGGGCTTTCTCATAACGCTCGCGCAACGGGATATAGTAGTCCCCGTCCCGGGTCAGAACGGCTTGCATGCCAGGCTCGGCATCGATGGCTTTTTTCAGTTCACGCGCAATCTGCAGCACCACGACCTTTTCACGTGTCTTGTTCGGGCCGATCGCGCCCGGGTCTTCACCGCCATGCCCGGCGTCGATGGCGATAACGACTTCCCGGTCCGGTTTGCTGATATCCGTAGCGTGCTTGACTATTGAAGACGCCTGTTGGTTTGACTTGGAGTACAGGTCGATCACCAGCCGATGGCCGTATTGCGCGGTCGGCTCCAGCAGGAAACTCTTTAAATCGGCGCTTTCGCTGAGGTCAAAAACGATCCGCAGGGATTTATCATCCGTCTGGCCGTGGCGCACGCTGGTGATCAGGCCGGCGTGTTCCACATCCAGTTTGAGCGGGATGTCAATCGAGGAACCCTTCAGGTCAACCACCACCCGGTGCGGGTCTTGCAGGCTGAAAAGCTTGTAGACTGTTTCTTTATCCAGGTCGAGAACGGCGCGGGTTTTAACGGGATCCGCCCAGACGCGGAAGCCGCTCACTTCAGCCGCCAGCAACGGCAGTGAGCTTAGTAAAAACAGGACTGCTATGAAAATGCGTTGGCGCACTGGCTCCCAGACCTTTCGGTTGCTCCCCTGAAATGTAAATATAATGATGAATTGCTTTTCACGAAATTGCAACAGTTTGTGATTAAAAACCGCAAGATATGGTAACTAGCTAAGGAAGGTAATTAGGTATTCAACCAACCGGTGGCGAAGGCTATGGCACGCGGCGTGCAGGCGCTCAGGCACAAACCACGGCCCGCACCGGCATAGGTAAATCTGCAAATGAAGTCCGGCCCGGGTACCCATGAGCCGCCCTTGTCCGGCCATTCGATCAACAGGATGGTCCGTGCATCCAGCAGGTCTTCAATCCCCAGGTATTCCAGTTCGCCCGGGTCAGCGATGCGGTACAGGTCCAGGTGCAGGACCTGCAAAGCGTCAAGCTGGTAATGCTCGAGCAGGCCAAAGGTCGGACTCTTGACGCGACCGGCGTAACCAAGGGCATGTATCAACCCTCTGGCGAAGGTCGTTTTACCAGCGCCAAGATCGCCCTCCAGCCAGATGACCAGCGGTGGCGGCAAATCACAGGCAAATTTTTTCGCGAATAGGTTCAGGTCGTGTTCGGTTGGGAAAACAAACTCGGCGGTAATGGCGCCGGCAACAGACCCGCTCATAGACCCGCCGACGTCCAGATTTCGGGCAGTGCGTCAATGATATCGCCGGCGATCATACCCATCTCGCTGAGGTTGGCTGCCGCGTAATCGCCAGCCATGGCGTGCGCCAACACCCCGGCCCTGGCGGCGTCAAAGCAGGACAGGCCCTGAGCGAGCAGTGCTGCGATCAGACCCGTCAACACGTCACCGCTACCGGCGGTCGCCATGCCGGGATTACCGCCGGAACAGACGGCATATTGGCCAGAAGGCTCGGCCACCACGGTACCACAGCCCTTCAACACGACACTGGCGCCATAACGCCGCGCCATTTCGCTGGCTGCATGGAACCGGTCCTGCTGCACCTCGTTGACGCTGCAGCCCAGCAAGCGCGCCGCTTCCGCCGGATGCGGCGTGAGTATCCACCGGTCACGGCTGACAGCGCCGTGCTGCAGCAGTTGCGCCAGCAGGTTCAGAGCATCGGCATCAACCACCAGCGGCACATCCGAATCAATGCAGGTTCGCAAAAGTGTCCTGGACCACTCAGCCGTGCCCAGTCCCGGACCGACAGCCACCGTGAAAGCCCCGTTGAGCAGAGACGCCAATGCGGCTGCGTCGTCAATGGCCCTGACCATCAATTCCGGCCGGCCCTGGTTGACAAACCCGGCGTGCGCCGGATCGGTCGCGAGGGTCACTTTTCCCGCGCCGCTGCGTAACGCCGCTTCACCGCACAAGCGGACCGCACCGCTCATACCCTTGATCCCACCCACTGCGAG
>JBFZEL010000056.1:0-4151 GCA_041306925.1 Lysobacterales bacterium | reverse complement strand
TGATGTCACCACCCTGAAGCTCGGGCACGCGCTCGATACCGGCCACGCCGTGCACAAGGGCATGATGCACATGGCCGAACGGCTGGAATACTACTCGAACGGCAAGATGAAAATAGAAATCTACCCCAGTGGCCAGCTGGGGTCCGAGCGTGAACTGGTCGAACTGCTGCAAATCGGCAGTCTCGCGATGACCAAGGTTTCCTCCAGCCCGCTGGAAAGCTTTGTTCCAGAAATGAAAGTTTTCAGCCTGCCCTACGTGTTCAGGGACAAGGCGCATTACGACAGGGTACTGGCGTCGGATATCGGCAAGTCGCTGTTGCTGGCCCCGGAAAAGGTGCGTCTGCGCGGCATGGGTTACTACGATGCAGGCAGCCGCAGTTTCTATACCACCGACAAGGCCATCAGGAGTCCGGCTGATCTGAAGGGCTTAAAAATCCGCGTGCAACAAAGCGAGACCTCCCTGGAGATGATTGCGGCCATGGGTGGCGCAGCAACACCGATCTCGTGGGGTGAGCTATACACGGCCCTGCAGCAGGGTGTGGTCAACGGGGCGGAGAACAACCCGCCGAGCCTGTACCTGTCACGCCAGTTCGAGGTGTGCAAGTATTACACACTGGATGAACACACCATCGTTCCCGATATCCTGCTGATGAGCCTGCATATATGGAAAGGCCTGACAGCCGAACAGCAGGGCTGGCTGCAGCAAGCCGTCGATGACAGCGTCGTCTTCCAGGGGCAGCTCTGGGAAAAGGCCAGCAACGAAGCCCTGGCGGCGATCGAGGCCAGCGGCGTTGAAATCATCCGTCCGGACAAGGCGCCGTTCATGGCGGCCGTCGTGGATATGAAAGCCAAATACAAGGGTACCGCGATAGGCGATGTGCTGGCCGCGATCGAAGCCCGGTAGGAGACGATATGAGCAGATTTCTGGATAAGCTGTTAAAGGGTTTGGTGGCCTCATGCATGGCGTTGATGGTCATCGTTGTCACGTGGCAGATTGTGTCCCGTTACGCTTTGGGCGACCCTAGCCAATGGACCGAGGAACTCGCGCGTATGCTGCTGATCTGGGTCGGCCTGCTCGGCGGGGTCTACGCCTACCGGGAAAAAGCCCACCTGGGGCTTGACCTGCTGTATCAGAAAATCGGCGCCATCGGCAAAAGACGTCTTGAGTTGATCACGGACATCAGTTGCGGCCTGTTTGCACTGGCGGTGCTGGTGGTGGGCGGCGGGTCACTGGTGCAACTGACCTGGGAACTGAAACAGACAACGGCAGCCCTGGGCATACCCATGGCGTGGGTTTACGCGGTTTTACCACTTAGCGGTGTGTTGATTGTCTATTACAGCATCGCCTCGCTGGTCGCAAACAAGGCGGAGGCAAGCGCATGACCGTTGCCATCCTGCTGATCGTTTTTGTAGCCCTGCTGGCCCTCGGCGTTCCCATTGCTTTTGCGATTGGCATCTCAACCGTAGCCACCATGCTGGTTTCGGTTGACCTGCTGCCGGCGCTGACCACGGTGGCGCAACGCATGGCCGGAGGCCTGGACAGTTTTGCCCTGCTTGCCATTCCGCTGTTTATTCTATCGGGCCAATTGATGGGACAGGGCGGCATCGCCCACCGCCTGATCGACTTTGCCAAGTCGCTCGTGGGCATGCTGCCGGGCGGACTGGCTTTTGTCAACGTGGTTTCCTGCACCCTGTTCGGGGCCATATCCGGTTCCGCCGTGGCGGCGACTTCCGCCATCGGCAGTTTCATGATGCCAACGATGGAGGAAGACGGCTATCCAAGGCCATTCACCGCAGCGCTTACGGCAGCGGCGTCCACCACCGGCCTGCTGATCCCGCCAAGCAATATCCTGATCGTCTACGCGGTAGCCAGCGGCGGGGTCTCGATATCGGCCCTGTTCATCGGCGGTTACCTGCCCGGTATCCTGGTGGCGTTGAGCCTGATGGTGGTCAGTGCACTGTATGCGCGTAAATATCATTTCCCCGCGGGCGAGCGGGTGAAGTTGTCTGTCGTGGCCAGGAAAACCATTGCCGCCCTGCCCAGCCTGTTTCTGATCGTGCTGGTGATAGGCGGCATTCTGGGTGGTATTTTTACCGCCACTGAAGCTGGCGCAATTGCGGTTTTGTACGCACTCGCCCTGTCGGTTTTCATTTACAAGGAAGTAGCGCCTTCAGATCTTTTTGAGATACTGTTGAAGTCAACCCGCACCACGGCCATCGTCATGCTGCTGGTCGCCACTTCCATGGCCATGTCGTGGATCCTGGCATTTGAGAACATACCGACGATGACGGCGCAGGCGCTGCTGGCCCTGAGTGACAACCCGATCGTGATCCTGCTGATCATCAACATCATATTGCTGCTGGTCGGCGCCTTCCTGGACATGACACCGGCCGTGTTGATCTTCACGCCGATTTTTCTGCCGGTCGCGGTCGCGCTCGGCATGACCCCGTTGCACTTTGGCATCATGATGGTTCTGAACCTGTCGATCGGGCTCTGCACACCGCCCGTTGGAAGCGTGCTGTTTGTTGCCTGCGCCGTGGGTAAAACGCGGGTTGCGGAAATCGTACGCCCGCTGATGCCCATGTACGTCGCCATGTTCCTGGCGCTGCTGGCCGTCACCTACGTGCCGGGAATCTCCGAGTGGCTGCCGCGGGCCTTCGGCCTGATGGACTGAGGATAAAGCAATGAAAACATCATATTTAATTTTCACCCTGCCCTTCGTTTTGCTGGGCTGTGACAGCGCAACCGACAAAACCGGCACAGCACCCGTGGCGACACCCCCGCAGGTGGTCGTGGAGCAACCGGCGCCTCTCGCCACGCTGGAAGTGTCCAACCCCTCCGCTTTTGCGCGGCCCAATACCACGATCCGGCTTTCATTGAATGAACTGGGTGTCAGTAGTGGGCCGCTGCAGGTCTGGCAAGGCGAGACCGCGCTGCCCACACAACTGCTGGACGATGACGGTGATGAGACGCCGGACCAACTGGTGTTCCTGACCGACCTGGGCGCTGCCGCGACCCACGACTATGTTATCGACAGGAACGTGGCCGGCCTCGACGTGACACCGCGCACCCACGCGGAGGTTTCGATCAAGGAAGGCGGCGAGTGGCAGGACAAGGTCTATGTCGGCGGCACGTTCAAAAACGTAGATCACGTCACCACGCCGCCCCAGTACACCGATCACAGCGAGTGGATCCGTTACGAGGGACCGGGTATCGAGAGCGACAAGGCCGCCTACCGGTTCTACCTCGACTGGCGCAACGGCTTCGACATTTTCGGCAAGAAAACCTCCGAAATGGTGTTGCCCGGCATCGGCCTGGACGGCTACGACAGTTACCACGAAATGTCCGACTGGGGCGCCGATATCCTGAAGGTCGGGCAAAGCCTGGGCATGGGTGGCTACGGTTACTGGGACGGTAACAAAACCGTGCTGGTTTCAGAAGTGGCCGAACGCTCCACCACCATCAGGGCTGATGGCCCGATCTATTCGGCTCTCGATATTAACTACAAGGGTTGGAACACCGGTGCCGCGGTCACGGACCTGAAGGCCACGCTGTCGATGCTGCCCGGCAACCCGATGGTCGATGTCAGGCTGGAGACATCAACACCGCTGGACAACCTTGCCATCGGAATCGTCAAGCATCCGGGGACCGAGTTGCTGATGGGTGACCTGGATATCACCGGCGAGGCCTGGAGCTACATGGCGAGCTTCGGCGCGCAAACGCTGTTCAACGACAACCTGGCGATGGTGGTGCTGTTCAGGAAGAAAGACCTGGTAGAGCAAACCGAGGATGACAACAGCTATGTGCTGGTGATGAAACCGCGTGGAACGACGCTGTCCTATGCATTCGGCGCGCTCTGGTCCGGTGAACCGGATGGCATCCAGACACGTGAAGAACTGGAAAAATACCTGTCCGGGGAAATCGAACGGCGCACGTTGCCGCCGCGCTTGCGCCTGCACACCGAAGCCTCGAAACAGCTCGGTGCGCTTGACCCAAAGGAGGTCTCGGTGCGCCTAGGAAAATCGGAACTGGCGCGACGTGGTGACAGCCTAGCCCATGGCGGCTGGGACAACATCACCAGAAGCGAGAGCGGATGGTCCTATACCACCGGCCTGCTGATGCAGTCGCTGGACGACCTGTCACTGGCGAC